>NZ_JBHWZY010000266.1:0-7999 GCF_042727815.1 Nocardia sp. NPDC060220 | reverse complement strand
CGACGAGCACCGAGATCTCGCCGAGGGTGTCCCAGGCGCGGATGTCGACCAGCAAGACGTTGACCGCGTTCTTGCCGCCGCCGATCCGATAGGCGGCATCGGGGATGGCGTCCCAGATCGGGTTACCGTGCTTGGCGGCGATGGCGAACGCGGCGAGTACGGGGACGGTGATGCCGACACCGACGGCCAGCAGTGCCCGGCGGAACTTGAACGCCGTGCCCTGGCTTTCGGCGATCTCCGCCGGGAAGGCGCGCAACACGAGCACGAAGACGACCAAAGTGAGTGTCTCGACCAGGAATTGGGTCAGTGCGAGATCGGGGGCGCCGTGCAGCGCGAAGATCACGCCGCAGCCGTAGCCCGTCACCCCGACGACGAGCACGCTGGCCAACCTGTTGCGCAAGACGGTGGCGGCCAGCGCCATCGCGATCATGATCGCGCCGATCGCCGCCTGCAACGGTGAATCCCACAGTCGCAGCTGCACTCCGGTCCGCGTGCCGATCGCGAGCATGACCGTCGGCAACACGATGAGCGTGCCGAGGATGGTGGCCTGGCTGGCGGGCAGTGAACCGGACTGCACGGTTCCGGTGATACGCAACGACAGTCGGTCCATCGCGCGCAGGGCCGCGTCGTAGTTGCGATCGGCGTTGCCGAGACGCGGGTGCGCGGGTTCGCCGATCCGGCCGCGGATCAGGAACAGGGCGATACCGGCCGCGACGATGACCACCGTCAGCGCGAGCGGTCCGGTGAAGCTGTGCCAGAGGGCGAGATGGGTGTCGAGCACGCCCGGCAGCGACTCGGCGTAGGGGCTCAACCATCGATCGACCGCCTGGGTGTCGAGACCGCCCGCCAGCCCGGCCACGGCGAGCACCGCGGGCGGACCGAGCAGCAATGGGCCGGGCGCGTGCCAGGTGACCGCGCGTTCGGGATTCGCGGTGACTCCGAAAGCGCCCCAGACGAATCGGATGCTGTAGGCCACGGTGAACGCCGACCCGACGGTGACCCCGGCCAGCAGGGCGAACCGCACCGGCGGACTCAGTATCTCGGCCGACCACAGCGCGCCGAGCGCCGACTCCTTGCCGACGAAACCGAGCAGCGGCGGCAGCCCGGCCATGCTGAGCGTGGCGAGTACCGCGATCGCGCACAGCACCGGCGCGCGCCGGCCGAGCCCGGACAGTCTGCGCAGATCCCGGGTCCCCGCGCCGTGATCGATGATGCCGACCACCATGAACAGGCACGCCTTGAACAGTCCGTGCGCCACCAGGAGAGCGAGCCCGGCCAGCGCCGCGTCGGGCGTGCCGATGCCCATCATCATGATCATCAGCCCCAGCTGGCTGACGGTGCCGAACGCCAGTACCAGCTTGAGATCGTGTACCTGGATCGCCCGCCACCCGGCCAGCAGCATGGTGACGATGCCGAGCGGCAGCAGCATCAGATGCCAGGGCGGGGTCTGCGCGAGCGCGGGCGCCAGCCGGGCCACCAGGTAGATACCGGCTTTCACCATCGCGGCGGCGTGTAGATACGCGCTCACCGGTGTCGGCGCCGCCATCGCACCGGGCAACCAGAAGTGCAGCGGCACGATCGCCGATTTACTGATCGCCCCGATCAGCACCAAACCGATCGCGACCGGCACCGCGCTCCCGGCCGGGACCGAGCTCGCCGCGAGCAGGTCCGAGAGCAGGAAACTGTCGTAGCGCAGCCCGAGGACGACGATGCCGACCAGCATCGCCAGCCCGCCCGCGCCGGTCACCAGCAGCGCCTGGATCGCGGCCCTTCGACTGACCGCGCGTTCGGCGTAGTGGCCGACGAGCAGGAACGACAGCACCGTCGTGATTTCCCAGAACACGTACAGCAGCAGCATGTTATCGCTGGTGACGAGCCCGAACATGGCACCGGCGAACCCGGTGAGCTCGGCCGCGAACACCCCGAGCCTGGCCTCGTCACGCTCGAAGTACCGCCCGCAGTACGCCAGGATCAGCGCGCCGACGCCGAGCACCAGCGTGCACATCACCGCGGACAGGGCATCGAAGCGCAGATCGATGTCCATCGAGATCTGCGGCGCCCATTGCACATGCGTGCGCACGGTGGTTCCCCAGTGCGCGATCACCCAGCCGAGGCTGCCCAGCGGTACCAGGGCGAGCAGGTAGAAAGCGTTGCGGCCGAGCACTCGTACACACAGCGGGGCCAGGAGGGCGGCCAGTGCGTGAACGAGCAGTACGGCTAGCAACTCCCCCTCCGTCGGGTAGGTAGCGGTCGAGTAGCGCGTCCCGATCCTACGGGCGCGGACGGGATGTTCGGCGGCACCGAGGTTGTCGCGTCGGCCATGTCGCGAGCGGTCCGGCTATGGCTGCGCCGCCCGTGGCTGCGCGGGTGGCCGGATCTGATACAGCACCGCGAGTCCGGCCGCGGCGCCGACGGTGATGGCCAGTGCCACCTGTCCCGGCACTCGATCGGCGACGGCGGTGCTGCCCGTCGGCCAGTGCCGCTGCCCGGTGGGAATCGACCACAGGATCGACGGCAGGTACAGCGCACCGAGCGCCAGCATCGCGCTCGGCAGGTAGCTGACCCGGATCGAGCCGATCGCGAAACCGGTGACACAGGTCAGCAGCACCACCCCGGCCGTCCACACGAATGCCCACGGAAGACGCTCGGCCACAATGGCGAAACCGCAGATCACGGCGACGCCGAGCAACACGCCCCACGGTGTCGCCCACCGCAGGCCCGCCAGGATGGCGACCACACCGACCACCAGGACGAGGACGAGATGCCAGCCGAGGCGGGGTGCGTCACTGAGTGAATCGGCCGCGGCGGCGACGCTCACGGCGATCAGCACACCGGTGCCGTCGCGGCCCGGCAGGAGCGCGGCGGCCACGAACGCCGCCACGAGGGTGACGATCACGGCGAGCGCGACCTGCCAGGAGTTTCCGCGGCGGCCGTCGAACTCGCGGCCCAGCCACTCGGTGGCGATCAGCAGCGACAGCGACAGCACGGTGGTGGCGATGATCGGGGCGATCGGCAGATCCGCCGCCATCCGCGGCACCGCGGGCAGCATGATGCCGTGCCGATGGCGCGCGGTGTTCACCGCCAGCAGCACGACGGCGGAGCCGATCAGCCAGAACGGGGTGTGCACGGCCTTGTCCGCCGTCGCCGCGGCGTTCGAGGTGAACACCGCCACGACTTCGCCGTAGACGAACACCACCAGGACCCCGAGCCCGAAACCGACCGCGGACCAGCGCATCCGCCACGCGCAGATGCACAGCGCCCCGAACAGCACACCGCCGCACAGCGAGTCGATGTAGTTCTGGGTGGTGAGTACGTCGGCGGAGGTCATCGCCTCGCCGATGAAGTAGTTGATCGCCAGCGCCGCCGCCCCGCCTGTCGCGGTGAGCCAGATCAGCCCCGGCCGGGTGATCGGCCTGGCCAGCACGGCGACGACGACAGCGACGATGAGACCGAGTGCGGCCGCGCGGGGAACGCTGTTGATCAGACTGGTGACGCGGTACGGCGAATCGATCGACGAATCGTCACCGAAGCTGAACGGCAGGAACAGCGACATCCCCGCGGCCGCGGCGCCGGCGAACGCCGTGACCACGTCCAGACCATCACCGATCTTGGGCACCGTGCCGACGTTACCGGCGACACATGCCCGCACCGGGGATGTCGCGGCCGGATCAGGGTGGCGAGTTCGGCCTCAAACCCTGCTCTCGGCATAGCGACGCAGCGATTCGACCTGCGCGGGGTCGAGGGACGGCCGCACGCTCGCGCGGGCGGTGGCCACGTCCTCGGCCGTGACGTCGGCGGCGGCCATATCGCGGCGCAGTGCCGAGAGCGCGGCCTCGCGCAGCAGGGCGGCGCAGTCGGCGGCCGAGTAGCCGTCGAGATCCTCTGCCAGCGCGGCCAGGTCGACATCCCGGGCCAGCGGTACCGAGCGTCCCGCCGTGCGCAGGATCTCGAGCCGGGCCGGGCCGTCCGGTGGCGGGACGAAGACGAGCCGGTCGAGTCGACCCGGCCGCAGCAGTGCGGGGTCGATCAGTTCGGGGCGGTTGGTCGCGCCGACCACCACCACATCACGCAGGGGTTCGACGCCGTCGAGTTCGGTGAGCAGCGCGGCGACCACCCGGTCCGACACCCCGGAGTCGCTGCTCTGGCCGCGTCGGGGGGCGAGCGCGTCCACCTCGTCGAGGAAGATCAGCGAGGGTGCCGAGTCGCGGGCCCGCTGGAACAACTCGCGCACCGCGCGTTCGGAGGAGCCGACCCACTTGTCCATCAGCTCAGCGCCTTTCACCGCGTGCACGCTGAGCTGGCCGGTCCCTGCCAGCGCCCGCACCAGGAACGTCTTGCCGCAGCCGGGTGGTCCGTAGAGCAGGACCCCGCGCGGCGGTTGGATGCCGAGGCGGGCGAAGGAGTCGGGGTGGCGCAGCGGCCACAGCACCGATTCGGTGAGTGCCTGTTTGGTTTCGATCATGTCGCCGACGTCGTCGAGGTCGAGCGAGCCGATCGCCAATTCCTCTGTGCCCGAACGGGACAGCGGGCGAATCACGTCGAGCGCGCCGATCAGATCGTCTTGGACGAGTTCGGGTTCGGTGTGCTCCCGGCTGGCCCGGGCTGCCGCGCGCACGGCTGCTTCCCGGCACAGCGCGGTCAGGTCGGCCACCACGAAACCCGGTGTGCGTGCGGCGATCACATCGAGGTCCAGTTTTCCCGCCGGCACCTTGCGCAGCAACTGTTCCAGCAGTGCCCGCCGGATCGCCGCGGTGGGCAGCGGCAACGCCAGTTCGCGATCACACAGATCCGGAGCGCGCAGACGCGAATCCACCTGTGTCGGATGGGCGGTGGTGGCCAGCAGGGCAACGCACGGTGCGCGCACCGCGGCCCGCAGCTGGTCGAGAACGAGGGTGGCGACCGGCTCGGCCTCGGCGGGCAGCAGCGCGTCGATATCGGTGATCAGCAGCACGCCGCCCTGCCCGGTGGCGACATCGGCCACCGCCTCGGCGACCTCACGCAGCCGGGTGCCGCTCTCGGTCGCGCCGACGCTCGGGCCGTCGAGCTCGACGATACGACGCGGTGCGACAACAGCTTTGGCGAAGGTGGCCTTGCCGACTCCGGCGGGTCCGGTGATGAGGACACCGAGATGCGCCGGTGCGCCGAGCGTCTTCAGCAACTCCGGCTCATCGAGCGCCAGGCTCAGCCATTCGGCCAGCTTGGCCGCCTGGCTCTGCACACCCGCCAGATCCTCGATCTGGACCGGTGTGCTCCCCGAACTCACCTTCACCGCGCCGGATCCCGGCTGATCCGGCTCCGAAAACCACTGCTGGCCCGGCGTGCTCGAAGGCTGGCGCACATCGCCGTCACGTTCCACCGTGTGCTGGATCGCTGCCGCACCCGCACCCCAGCCGACGGCCGAATTCGGTTGCACGCTCACCGGTCCCGGCATGGGCTCGATCGCCGTCACGGTGAGCAGTTCGGTGGTCCAGGCGATCCCGAAGGCACGCGAGAGCGCCTGGGTGGCCGCCGAGGAACTGATATCGGGTCCGAGATCGCGCGGCAGCAGCGACACCGTGTCACCGACGGTCACCACCTTGCCGAGCAGCGCCTGCCGCAGGGTGGCCGCCGGGATGCTGGCCACAGCGTGCGCCGAGCCGCTCAGCGAGATCTGTCTGGCGCCGAAGACTGTCACCGGGGCGACCGTCACCGCCGCGTTCTCCCGCAGTCCCACATTCGACAGCGTCACGTCATCGAGCAGCGCCACCCCCGGCGGACTGTCCGCGGGCGCCTTCGCCACCACCGCCGCGGTCCGGCGCGCGCCGATCAGCGCGATGCCGTCCCATTCGCGCAGGCCGAGCGCGGTGAGCGTCTCGGGGTGCAGGCGCACCACCCCGCGACGAGCGTCGGCTGCGGAGGGATTGAGCCGGGCGGTGAGCGAAAGTTCAGCCACCGCCCCATTCTGCCCTTCTCGCCGCGATCAGGAATCGATAGGCCGACGGCAAGGTCAGACGGCCATTCTGGCTGACATGACGAACTATCGCCGCCAGTCGGTACGCTGCACCGGACGCGCCGGAGGTGCCGGCGCCGCGATCTACCGGGGAAAGCAGCAGATGAACCGAATCTCCCTCGCCGTTCTGGCCGCCGGGGCACTGACCCTGACCTTGGTCGGGTGCGGGTCCGACGACTCCGCTGATGCGAGCGGGCTGCGCAAGGGCACGCCGAGCTCCAGCGCGTCCGCCACCGCCACCAAGGCGCCCACGTCGAGCGCGGCGCCGAGCTCGGCCGCGGCGGGCACCGACATCACTTGCACACAGTTCAAGACGCTCGACCCGGACGGCGAGAAGAAGGCCATCGATCAGATCCTCGCGGCACACCCCGGCGGTCCGTTCGAGGGCAGCCCCAACGTGGCGCTCAGCACTGTGAAGCTGGTCTGCCTCGTCCCGGCCAATGCCGACAAGCCGGTTGCCGACGCCGCCGGGATGAAGCCCTAGCCATCGCTCAGCCCAGCAGCGATTGCCAGTTCGCGGGGACCCGCGCGGCCGGTCCGGGGACCGACTGATCGGTGGGATGGCTGGTCGGCGCGGCGAGCTCGGGACCATCGCTGTACATCTCGCCGCTGGCGAAGTTGTAGAACCAGTCCTCGCCCGGTTCGTAGCTCTGCATGAACGGGTGCGCGGTGGCCTCGAAATGCTTCGTCGCGTGCTTGCTGGGAGAGCTGTCGCAGCAGCCGACATGCCCGCACTCGGCACAGCGGCGCAGATGCACCCACCAGCCGCCGCTCGCGTCGCATTCGACGCACCCGGCGCCACTGGGCGGCACGCTCGGATCGATCCCCGCTTCAGCCATCTAGACCTCCTGTAGTAGGTGTGCTGACATCCTCCGCCGCCGGGTGCAACGGCAGGCGGACGATGAAGCGCGTGTTGCCGGGTTCCGATTCCACCCGGATGTCACCGTTGTGCTTGTTCGCCACGATCCGGAACGAGATGTCGAGACCGAGACCGGTACCGTCGCCGACCGGTTTGGTGGTGAAGAACGGCTCGAAGATCCGGCCCCGCGCCTCGGGGGAATGCCCGGCCCGGTGTCCCCGATTTCGATCGCGGCGCAGTCGTTCTCCTTGAAGGTGCGGATCGTCAGGGTGCCCTCGCCGCCCATCGCGTAGACGGCGTTGTCGATCAGGTTGGTCCACACCTGGTTGAGTTCGGCGGCGAAGCAGGGGATCGGCGGCAGCGCGCGGTCGTAGTCCTTCACCACGCGGATGCCGTCACCGAGTTTGCGGTTGAGCATCACCAGGGTGGAATCGAGCAGTTCGTGCAGGTCGACGACCTGATAGGGCGCGCGATCCATCTGCGAATACTGTTTGGCCGCCCCGACGAGAGTGGAGATGCGGGTGGTCGAGTCGAAGATCTCGTTCATCAGCAACTCGGTCTCGATGGTGTAGTTCAGCCAGCGCACGGCGCCCTCGAACACCGGCGCCTGGCAGGCTTCCAAGGTCGCGTGCACACCCTCCAGCCAGTCGGTGTCCAGGCCCGCCTGCACGAAGGTGGGCGCCAGATTCCAGCCGTCGGCGATGCCGCGCTCTTCGAACCAGACGGCCAGCGCGTCCTCCCGATCGGCCGCTTCCAGTGGGCTGAGGTCGGGTGCCTTGGCGACCTGGTCGGCGGCCTGCTCCTGCATCTCGACGAGCTTGACCAGCGCGTCGGCCGGGAACTTGCCCTCGGCCATCATCTTCAGCTTGTGCCGCATCCCGGCGACGCGTTCGCGCAGGCCGGAGGTGGCGCGCACCGCGGCGGCGGCGGGATTGTTGAGTTCGTGGGTGAGCCCGGCCGACAGCGATCCCAGCGCGAGCAGCCGTTCGCGTTCGGCGATCCGCTGGTTCGACTTCTGCCCGCCGAAGAACGCGCCCTCGAGCAGGTGCACGGCCATCGGGAACCACTCGTGCATGATCCGGGAGAAATCGGCCGCGTCCATGACCAGGAACCGGGAGCGGCGCAGCACGTACATCGAGCCGTTGTAGTCC
>NZ_JBHWZY010000265.1:0-8007 GCF_042727815.1 Nocardia sp. NPDC060220 | reverse complement strand
ATCAACACTCAGAAAAACCAGGTTGAACCCCAGGTAGGCGGGCGTGGCGTCGGGTCCGACCTCGAGTTCGGGCACGTCGACGGCGTGCACGACCACGAAATACCGGTGTGGACCATGGCCTTTCGGCGGTCCCGCACCGACGAAGCCGGGAAAACCACCGTCGTTGCGCAAGCTCACCGCACCGGCGGGCAGGCTCCCGCCTTCGCTGCCCGCACCGGAATCGAGGGTGGTGACCGATGCCGGAATATCGGCCACGGCCCAGTGCCAGAACCCCGACGCGGTCGGTGCGTCGGGGTCATACACCGTCACCGCGAAACTCTGCGTGCCCTCGGGGAATCCGGACCAGCTCAGCTGCGGCGAGATGTCCTTGCCGCCGGCACCGAACACTCCCGACACCTGATCGTTGGCCAAGGGCTGACCATCGGTGATGTCGGCGGAGGTAACGGTGAACGAGGGCACCTGCGGCAACGCGTCATACGGGTTGTAAGTCATCGAGGACCTTTCGGGTCGAGGTCAGCTGTGCAGAAGGAAGTGTTCCAGCACCCGGGTGCCGAATTCCAGTGATGCCACCGGCACCCGCTCGTCCACCCCGTGGAACAGGGCGGTGAAGTCCAGCTCGGGAGGCAGCTGCAACGGTGCGAAACCGAAGCAGCGAATCCCCAAGCGGGCGAACGCTTTAGCGTCGGTGCCACCCGACAGCATGTAGGGCACGGTGCGGCCGTCGGCGTCGTGGGCCAGGACCGCGTCGTTCATGGCGTCGACGAGGTGGCCGTCGAAGGTGGTCTCGTAGGAGTCGAGTTTGGTGATCCATTCCCGCTCCACGTCGGGTCCGATCAGCTCGTCGACCTCACGTTCGAACGCCGCCTGCCGTCCCGGCACCACCCGGCAGTCGACCACGGCCTCCGCGGTCTGAGGGATGACGTTGGCTTTGTACCCGGCCTGCAGCATCGTCGGATTCGCGGTATCGCGCAGGGTGGCGCCGATGATGCGCGAGATGGTGCCCAGCTTGGCCAGCTGACCTTCGATATCGGGTCCGTGCGGGTCGAACGCCAGCCCGCTCTCCTCGCTGACCGCGGCGAGGAACTCGGCCACCGAGTCCGACAGCACCACCGGGAAGGTGTGGCGGCCCAGGCGCGCGACAGCTTCGGCGAGGATGGTGACGGCGTTGTCCTCGTGCAGGAACGACCCGTGCCCGGCGCGGGCCTTGGCACGCAACCGCATCCAGCCCAGGCCCTTCTCCGCGGTCTCCACCAGGTAGAGCCTGCGTTCGGTGCCGTCGGGGCGGGGCACGGTCAGCGAGAACCCGCCGACCTCACCGACCGCCTCGGTGACACCGTCGAACAGGTCGGGCCGGTGCTCGACCAGCCACTGCGAGCCCCATTTGCCGCCGTTCTCCTCGTCGGCCAGGAACGCGAACACCAGATCGCGCGGCGGAACCGTGCCCTCGGCCTTGAACTGGCGGGCCAGCGCCAGCGTCATCCCGACCATGTCCTTCATGTCGATCGCGCCGCGCCCCCACACGTAGCCGTCGCGCACCGCGCCCGAGAACGGGTGCACGCTCCAGTCGGCGGCCTCGGCGGGCACCACATCGAGGTGCCCGTGGATCATCAGCGCCCCGCGGCTGGAATCGGCGCCCTTCAACCGCGCGAACACGTTCCCGCGCCCGGGCGCACCGGATTCGACGTATTCGGTCTCGTAACCGACCTCGTGCAACTGCTGTGCCACCCACTCGGCGCACTCACGCTCACCTTTGGTGGTGGACAGCTCGCCGGTGTTGGAGGTATCGAACTGGATCAGCTTGCTGACCAGCTCCACCACCTCGTCTTCCGCGCGGGACCGCCCGTTCGAACCAGAATTCTCGCCAGATGCCGACACGTCCCCTTTCCTACCACCATTCGCGCACCCGTCGCGCCACCTGCCGCCCTCAGGACCCTTGCGCCGCTGCTCGCGCGCCGAACTCGGCGTGAGCAGAACTAGGAATTCGCCTGCGTCCCGGTGGCGTGCTTGGCTGTTGTGATGAGAGCGCAGGTTGTCCGAGTCGGTGTCCGCGTGCTGGCCGGTGCCGCGACGGCGATCGGCGCTGCCGGGGTCGCCTTGCATTTCATCCGCTGGCCGCTGGAGCCGCTCGTCCTCGCGGCTTCGGGGGCGCCCTATCTGATGGGCGGTGCGGTGCTCGGCGTCGCCGGTTTCACGGCGACCAGGCAGTGGATCGCGACCGGTGTGGCCGTGGTGGTGGCGGGCGCGGGGATCGCGACACAGGCGCCGCTGTATGTCGCACAGAACGGTGGTCGGGGACAGCCGATCGTGGCGATGCAGGCCAATCTGCTCTTCGACGGTGCCGATCCGCGGGCGCTCGTCGACCAGGTGCGTGCGCGCGACATCGCCATTCTGACCGTCAACGAGCTCACCCGCGCGGCCGTGGCGAGCTTGTCGCAGGCCGGCCTCGACGAGTTGCTGCCCCACCGCTACCTCGCACCGGGCAAGACTGCCAGCGGTACCGGTATCTGGAGCCGATTCCCGTTGTCGGACACCGTCGAATACGACGGCTACGTCCTCAATCAGATCTCGGCCACCGCCACCGTCCCCGAGCTCGGCCCGGTCGCGATCTACGCCTTCCATCCCGTCCCGCCCGTCTACGACACCGGTGTCTGGGCCGACGAGCTCGCCCGCTTGCACGAGATCCTGCGCCTGTCCCCCACCGATCGCCCCGTGATCGCCGGCGGCGATTTCAACGCCACCTACGACCATGCCCGCTTCCGCGCCCTGGCGTCGGGGCGTTTCGCCGACGCGGCGGTCCAAGCCGGCGCGGGTCACCTGGTCACCTACCCGACCGACAAGGCCATCCCGCCGCTGGTGGGCATCGACCATTTCCTGCTCGCGAATGCCCGCGCCACCAGCGTCGAAACTGTCGCCGTACCCGGCGCCGATCACCGAGCGCTGGTGGCCCGGATAGTTCTCACAGCCCAGGGTTAGGCCCCGGTATTCAGCTCGCGTTCGGCGCTGCGTTCGGCCAGGCGCACTCTCCACTGCTCCATGGCCTGGCGCAGTGCCGCGCCGACGATGGCGACGAACTCGGCGGATTGTTCGAAGCGGGCGCCGGCCGGGGTATCGGGGCCCAGGATCTCGACGCCGCGCCGGGTCATGGCCGCCAACGAGTTCTGCATCTGCACCGAGGCGACGAGGTTGCGCAGCCAGATGTCGTCGTCGACGAGATAGCGCTCGCGCCGTTCACCGGGAACCAGTTCGCGGCGCAGCATGCCCTGCTGTTCGAGAAAGGCGACCGCGTTGGAGATCGAGGCCGGGCTCACGCGTAGTCGCGCGACCAGCTCGGCGGCGGTGAGCGCTCCGGAGTCGGTGATCTGCAGGCAGGCAAGCACTCTGGCTTCCATCCGGGGCAGACCCTGTTCGATGAGCAGCGCGGTGAACGATTCGGTGAAGTCGGCGACCGCGCGGGGGTCGCGCCCGTAACCACCGTCGGGGATCGGTGGCGCGAGCGGTTGGGCCTGCTTGTGGCGGCGTGCGCGCTGCTGGGTGGCTGCCTGCGCGCGTTCGGCCCGGTAGTCGTCGGGTCCGCCGTTGCGAGTGACTTCGCGCATGATCGTCGAGGCCGGCCGGCCGAGCGCGCGCCCGATCTCGGCGTAGCCGAGCCCGTCCGCGAGCCCCGCGGCGATGTGCTGACGGTCCGCGTCGGTGAGTCTGCCTCCGGGCATCGCTGCTGGTCACCTCTCTGTCGACCGGTACGAAGCGGGTGGCCCGCACCACGCCCAGTATGCATTCACCTTCATTTCATTGCAAAGCGCAACGCACGAGCCCGTTGCATTCACGCTCATTGTCATTGCACTATCAGCGCTTTATCGTTCTCTACCACGCATTTTCACCCAAGTTGACTGTTGACAGATGAGTGAACGCAATCTACCTTTTAGTCATCAGTAAATGCCGAACACCGCAACGCAAGGACACAACAATGACTTCCTCGAACCCCGCCAGCACCGTCGCCCCCTGGACCGGCATGGTGACAATCGACGACACCGAACTGGCCGTCACCGACACCGGCGGCACCGGAACCCCGGTGGTCTACCTCAACGGCCAGTTCGCCACCCAGGGCTACTGGCGCCGGGTCATCGCCGACCTCGGCCCCGGCTACCGTCACATCACCTTCGACGAGCGTGCTCGCGGCAAGTCGAAGAAGTCGGCCGACTACTCCTTCGACACCTGCGTGCGCGATATCGACGCGATCCTCGCGGCCAGGGGTGTGACCGAGAAGCCGATCCTGGTCGGCTGGTCCTACGGTGCCTACCTCGGGGCGCACTGGACCAGCCGCAACCCGGCCGGCGCGCTCGGCGCGGTCCTCGTCGACGGCGCGTTCCCCTACGACTGGCTCGACGAGGCGATGGAGCAGCGCATCCGCAAGCTGTTCAAGCGGCTCAGCTGGGTGCTGCCGCTGGCTCGCCCGACCGGGCTCGCGCCCCGTTTGACCGCACAGCAGCAGGCCGACAGCAATATCGAACTCGGCAAGCTCTCCAGCGTCAGCGCACTGGGCCCGGTGCTGAATGCCATCACCGTCCCGGTGCGGTATGTGGTCGCTTCGGGAACTTCGTTCGGCAGCCGTGGCGACGAGCAGGAGAAGATCCGCGCCGGACTGGACGCGGTGCTCGACAGCAACCCCAACATCCGCATCAGCGCCAAGGTCGCCAGCAACCACGGTGCGATCCTGCGCAAGGACTTCCGCGCCATCGCCGACGCCGTCCGTGAGATCGAGACCACCGCCTCGATCACGCGCTGACTCGGTACCGATTCCCTTCCCCCACAAACAGAACCCCAAGGAGAAACACCATGTCTGTCACCCTCACCGCCCAGGAAAAGATCACTGTGCGCACCGCCGCATACGGTGCGGTCTCCCTGCTCGCCGCCGCGGGCGGGGCTACCGGCAAGCCGCACAAGATCGCCACCACCGGCAGCATCGCGCTGTCGTCGGCGACCGGTGTGGTCGGGCACGTGCTGGCCGAGAAGTCCGGGCGCATCGCACTGAGCGGCTCCTCGGTCGCCGAACTCGCCGATCGGGTGCTGCCCGCACTCACCGCCGCGGTGAGTCTGCTCGGCCGGTACGACCCGGTAGAGGCCGAGAACTTCCGCAACACCATCGCCGTCGCCCTCGACACCGCCCAGCTCTACCAGACTCAGCCCAACCCTACGATGGTCGACATGACCCGCAAGATCACCGGAGCACTCGCCGCCGCGTGATGAGATACCCACTCGCGCAACCACAGCCGTGTCACAGGGCCCGTGACACGGCCACCGTGGTGTGCCGGGTGATCACCGATCGACGACAGCGCTCTCGCGCGCGGCGAGCACCATATCCACCCGCGCCTCCATCGCCTGACCGGCTGCACGCAACGGTTCGGCCGAACGTAGTGTGCGGCCCAGAATGAATGCCCCTTCCAGCGCGGACAGCATCGCCAAGATCAGCTCGCGTGCCGCGTCTTGCCCGACGCCGCGTTGGACGAAATACCGGGTGCCCTGGTCGATCCAGTCCCGCACGACCTCCGCGGCCACCTCCCGCAAAACCGGTTCGCTGTCGGCGATCTCGCCCGCGACGGTGCCGACGGGGCACATGTTCATCCACCCCGACTCCTCGAGTGTGCGCGCGGCGTCGTCGAACGCGGCGGGCACGGCAACCCGCAGATCCTGGTGCGGGTCCATCAGCAGTGGTAGCAGCTGGATGTAGGCCGCGCCGGTGCTGCGCAGCGCCTCGGCCGCGATCTGCACTTTGCCCTGCGGAAAGTGGTGGTAGAGCGACCCCATCGGCGCCTCGGCGGCGGCGGTGATCTGTTTGACGGTGATCGCGCTGTAGCCGTGGACACGCATCAATTCCGCGACCGCGGTCACCAGTCGCTCGCGGGTACTCGTTGACATCTGCTCGCTCACTCCACCAGACTAGAGCAAACACGCTAGAGCAAACGCTCTAGTCGTGGAGGCAAGGGAGGATGTCATGGCGACCGTCGAACTCGATGCGGGCCGGATCCACTACCGCGAACACGGCGAAGGACCTCCGGTGGTCCTGCTGCACGGACTGTTGATGAACCACACGGTCTGGGACTCGATCCTCGACCACCTGCCCACCGGCTTCCGCTACGTCCTGCCCGACCTACCACTGGGCGCCCACCCCGAACCCCTGCACCCGGGCACCGACCTGAGCTTGCGCGGCCTCAATCAGCTCGTCGCCGACTTCCTCGCCGCACTGGACCTGCACGACGTCACCCTCGTGCACTCCGACTGGGGCGGGGCCCTGTTCCTCACCGCCTACGGCCTCGACGAACGAGTCGGGCGCTTGATCATTTTCCCCAGTGAAGCTTTCGACAACTTCCCGCCCGGCCTCCCGGGCAAAACCGCCACGCTCGCCTCGGCCCTGCCCGGCGGCATCACCCTGGCCTTGCGCCAGATGCGCATCGGCTGGCTGCGCCGCAGCCCCGTGATGTTCGGCTGGATGGCGAAAACTCCCCTCCCCGACGCGCTGGTCCACGCCTGGACCGAACCGGGCCTGCGTGACCCCCGCATCCGCGCCGATCTGCTCGCCTACACCCGCTCCGGCTTCGACAAGCGCGAACTCGTCACCAACACCGAAGCCCTGCACCGCTTCTCCGGCGAAACCCTTGTCCTGTGGTCGTCCGCGGGCAAAGTCATGCCCCGCTCCCACGGCCACCGCCTGGCGGCGCTGATCCCCCGTTCCCGCCTGGTCGAAATCGACGACGCCTACGTTTTGTCGATGCTCGACCAACCCGCCGCCGTCGCCACCGCGATCACCGAATTCCTCGCCACCTCCCGTGCCACCCGGGCGTGACCTACATCACTGATCGATCCTGTCAGGGTTTCGGCGGCCGTCTCGTTCAGAAGGCACGCGAACCAGACAGGAGCCAATCATGAAGCACCGCATCGTCGTCCTCGGGGCCGGATACGCCGGGGCCTTCTCCGCCGGGGTACTGGCCCGCCGACTCCATTCCGACGACTTCGAGATCACCGTCGTCAACGCTGAACCCGATTTCGCCGAGCGGCTGCGCAATCATCAACTCGCCGCCGGGCAGAATCTGCGCCACCTGCCGCTGACGCAGGTGTTCGCGGGCACCGGCATCCGGCTGCGGGTAGCGCGAGTGAGCGGCGTCGATGTCGACCACCGGACGGTCACCATTGCCGACGGCGACGACATCGACAGGCTCGAATACGACACCCTGCTCTACTCGCTGGGCAGTACCGCCGCCGTCCACGGCATCGCCGGGGCCGCCGAGCACGCCTACCACGTGGCATCCCGCCCGGCCGCGCTGCGCCTGCGCGCCCGGTTGGCCGACCTGGGCACGAACGGAAAGGTCCTGGTGGTCGGCGGCAACCTGACCGCGATCGAGGCCGCCACCGAGATCGCCGAATCCCATCCAGGGCTCCAGGTCGGCCTGGCCACGCGCGGCGAACTCGGCGGGTGGCTGGGCGGCAAGGCCCGCCGCCACCTGTTCGACGCCGTCGACCGGCTCGGGATCACGGTCCACGAGAACACCACCATCACCCTGGTCGACGCGGCGGGCGCGGTTGCCGCCGACGGCACCGCTTTCCCCGCGCAGGCGACGGTGTGGGCAGCCGGGTTCGCGGTGCATCCGATCGCCGCGACCAGCGGTCTCGCGGTGGAACCCAACGGGCAGATCACCGTCGACCGGCAGATGCGGTCGGTCTCGCACCCCGACGTCTACGTCGCCGGTGACAGCGCGTTCGTCATCGGCGACAACGGTTTACCGTTGCCGATGTCGTGCGCGTCCGCGGGATTCACCAGCATGCAGGCCACGGCCACGATCGTCGGAGACCGGACCGGGCGCAAGATCTCGACGACCTCACTGTCGTATGTGGGCAACCACATCAGCCTCGGCCGCAAGGACGGGATCTTCCAGGTGGTCGACGGTGACGCGCGATCGAAGTCGTGGGCCCTGCGCGGGCGAACGGCCGCCCGCGTCAAAGCGGTGATCCTCGGGG
>NZ_JBHWZY010000264.1:0-8016 GCF_042727815.1 Nocardia sp. NPDC060220 | reverse complement strand
CCGTCGGCCTGGCCGTCCCGCATCTCGATCGCGCCCTCATCGGCAAGTATCTCGCCGACTTCCGGGCGCTGAACCTGCTGGGGGACAGCGTCTGAGCTACGTAGCGATGTCGCCGAACGGTGGGACGTAGTGCCCCCACCGGGTACATCCCCAGCCGAGGAACTGCGCTGCCGGACCGTAGCGCGGCGTCAGCTCGATCGTCTGGGTGAAGTCGAGGCGTGTGCTCGCGGCGAACGCCGTGGGCACACCGCCGATCGCGCCGGCCGCCAGCCGCATCGCCATACCGTGACTGACCAGCACCACATCAGTGCCCGCACCCGGCGTCAGGTACCGCGTGCGCAGGTCCTCGAGCACCGGCAGGAACCGGTCGAGGACGTCGTTGCCCGCTTCGCCGCCGGGAACCGCCAGGTCGAGTTCCCCACGGTGCCACCGTTGATAGGTCTGGTGGAATGCCTGGTGCGCGACGTCGGTGTCGACTCCCTCGAAGTTGCCGGCCTGCACCTCGTACACACCGTCCAGCACAATCACCGGACCTCCGACGACCGACTCGATCTGCTCGGCGGTCTGGCGGGCCCGCAGCGCGGCCGAGCAGAACAGCCGCGGCGAACCGGCGACGGCAGCTCCGAATCGTGCGGCCTGCGCGGTGCCGCGTTCGGTGAGAGATGGGCCGGGAACACGAGTTTCGAGCCGCTTGCCGACATTGCCGTGCGACTCGCCATGGCGCACCATGACCAGCTTTCCCGTCGAATTCTGTGCTCCGTTGTCCATGCCTCCATGTTCCGGCACACGGGGTGCCGACCGGAGCTGTCGGGTCAACCCGGCTGCTCGCCGACGACCAGAGGTAGCGCGGGGTCGGCGGTCCATGCGGTCAGGGATCCGTCGTAGACAGCGACGTCGTCGCGCCCGACCAGTGCCAACGCGTGGGCGACCCCGGTTGCCGCGACGCCTCCGCCGCAGTAGGTCACGGGCGTGATCGCTGGATCGAGCAGACCCGCGGCAGCGAACAAGGCCCGCAGTTCCTCGAGCGGGCGTAGTGCGCCGGTCCCCGGGTCGCGGATCTGGTCGATCGGCAGGTTGATGCTTCCAGGGATGTGGCCGGGTCGGGCGAAAACGTCTGTCTCGCCACGATAGGTCGCGGCGTCCAGGACGCCCACGAGCAGGAACTTGTCATCGGCTGTCGCCGCCTCGACCTCGTCGGTGGATCGGATGAGGCCAGGGCGGCGGCGGGCGGTGAAGGTGGCCGGTGTGGGTGTCACCGGGGAGTCGGAAACCTCGGCGCCCGCCGCCCGCCATGCGGGAAGGCCGCCGTCGAGGACCGCGACGTCGTCGAAACCCTCCAAACGCAACTGCCACCAGAAGCGAGTGGCCCAGATTCCGTCGTGCTGGTCGTAGACGACGACGCGTACCCCGTCGCCGATGCCGATCGCGCCGGCGGCCGCGGCGAAGCGCTCCGATTCCGGTGCGGTGCACGGTTGATCGGACGCCGGATCGGCGAAGTCGGTGAGTAGGTCGGCGAACACGGCGCCCGGGACATGGGCTGCCGCGTACGCGGTGCGCCCCGACTCCAGGGTGAATGTCGCGTCGTCGAGCACAGTGAAGTCGGTGCTCGCGTCCACGACCAGCAGGTCGGGCTCGCCCCGATGGTCACGGAGCCAGGAGACGGACACCGTGTCATGGACGGTCTGCCCCATGGGGACCTCCGATTGCACTGGTGGGCACTGGATTCCGAATCTAGCGAGCACCGCCGGGCTCGCACCAGACCACCGATCTGCGTGAGTGAAACCCGTGTCCTCTCGGGCCATCGAGTTGAACTCGTGGATACAGTTGCCTGGTCTTTCGAGATGACATGGATGAACTATCCCGTTACCGTTGAACATCGGGACTGTTCGACGAGACGAGGAGGCTACTTGCCCGGCTCCAGTCGCGCCGGGCCGTGGGCGTGCCCCGGTTCGAGGTCTGCGCCAAGGCCTCTCGGTGGCATCCATCCCATTGCGCGTACGATTACCATCACATTCGGTGTCATGGCAATGCTCGATCTTGTTCGGGTAATAGCGTGTGCGAGTCGATAATTCACGATGTGATCTGCAAGAGATAAGATCATCGTATTCATATGTTGAACATCACTCCGAATTGCGCTGTGTCGCTGGTACTTTGACAACCGGGGGGATTTTCGCGGCCTTCGACGGCATGGTCGTGGAAGCTCGGCTCGCTGCACCAGGGAGACTTCATGACCGATCATCCTGTGTCCCGTTCGGAAGGCCTGTCGGCCCCGAGCGTAATGAATGTTATGTCGGAACGTCAGAAGGTGTTGTCGATCAAAACACCCCGAAACTCGGGGTGCGTCGAGCCGGTGCGATGTGGTCACGCGGAATCGACGTGGTGTGAACGCCGAGACTCCCGGCTCACCGACAAGGTCGACTATCTGTCCGGCGTCGGTCGCGCCGAGGCCCGCCTCCGTTTCGGCGATGCCGAGACCCTGTGCGGCGGCGTGCAGAACATGCTTTTCGTGCACTGCGGGGTTCTGGACCGGGAGACCATCGTCCGGCGGTCGGAAGTCGTGCTCGATGCCGAATCCGACGAGCCCGACCCGGGATGTCTGTGGCTGGCTCTGCTGGCCCTGGTCTACGCGGACCGATGTGCCGAGGCCGCGGCGTACTGCACCCGGCTGCTGTCCGACGGACGCGGCGAGATCTCGTTCCGCCTGTTCGAAGCGCTGACGCTCATTCGCGCCAGGATCGACGCGCAGTCCGGTCGCCCCGCCGCGGCGATCGCGGCGATGGAACCGCTGCTACGCCGCGGTGTGTCACCCGCGCTGCGTGGCATGGCGCTGGCTTGGCTCGTCGAGGCGCTGGTTCAGGTCGGCGATCTGAGCAGTGCCCGGTGTCTGTTCGAGGACCGGATGAGCGCGGTGGACGCGATGCCCGACCACGCGCACGTGCTCGCCGCCCGAGGTGCGCTGCATCGCGCCGAAGGCGACCTCGAGCGCAGCCTGGCGGACTACCTGGCCTGCGGAAAGGTGTTGACCGCACTGAATGTGGCCAATCCGGCGATCGTTCCGTGGCGTTCCCGCGCCGCGCTGGTGGCCGCCGCGCTCGGCCGCTGCGATCTCGCGGCGGCACTGGCCGACGACGAGCTGGCCGCAGCCCGGCGCTGGGGTTCACCGGGGGCGGTGGGACGGGCCCTGCACGCGGTCGGCATGGCGCGGCGCGACAGTCGGTCGGTGGGCGCGCTCGAACGTGCCGTAGAGCTGCTCGAACTCGCTGAAGCACGCTACGAGCTGATGGGCGCACTGTGTGATCTGGGGCAGTTGCACGCGGTCGAGGGTGATGTGGAGCGATCGCGGTGGGCTGTCACGGCGGCCACCGAGCTCGCGGCCGCCGCCGGTAGCGGCCCTGTACTGCAGCGCGCGGGCTCGGTCCTCGGCGCCTTGGACACGCAGCATCGCGAGACCGGCTTGACCAGACAGGAGCGCAAGATCGCCGGCCTCGCGGTGCGGGGGCTCAGCAACAAGGAAATCGCCGAGCAGTTGTTCCTGACGGTGCGCACCGTCGAGTTCCACCTGTCCAATGTGTACCGGAAACTCGGTATCGCGGGTCGGCGTCAACTGGCCGGGGTAATGAATGCGCGGGAGTGCGCGTGAGGTAGTTTCCGGTAGTCGAATTACTCGGACGGCAGTCGTGTTCCACACGACTGCCGTCTTTTGTGCGTGTGCCATCGGTTCCGAAGACGTTGCCCTGGTGATGATCCTGTGGTTTCCCCGGGGAGAACCTACGGGTCGACCGTAGAGTCGTTCCGCAGCTCTTGAATCGTCGCCGAATTCTGTGCGAGATTTTCGGTGATCGGTGAGCAGCGTTGTCGCCGAATAATTCTCGAACTTCTTCGATACCGCTTCGGTATTCACGATATTCGGCGAGAGGAATCGACCATGTCTACCAACCCGTCCCGTGAGGAACTCGTCGAGCGTGCCACGAAGCTGGCGCCGCTATTGCGTTCGCGGGCTCGCTGGATCGACGAGAACCGCCGCCTGCCCGACGATGTCATCGACGCGATCGAGGAATCCTCGCTGCTGAACATGCAGGTTCCCGCGCAGTACGGCGGCTACGAATCCAACACCCGGGATTTCGTGGACGTGCTCGCCGAGGTCGCCCGTGGCAACACCTCGGTGGCGTTCTGCCTGTCGATCTACGCCTCGCTCACCTGGATGTCGGCGCTGTGGCCCGACGCCGCGCTCGACGAGGTCTTCGCGACACCGAACGTGCGGATCTCGGGCACCACCGCGCCCACCGGTACCGCGACGAAGGTCGACGGTGGGTGGGTACTGAACGGCACATGGCGCTTCAACAGCGGTGTGCTGCACGCACACTGGAAAGTCACCGTGGCGCTGCCGACCGAGCCCGGTGCCGAGCCGGTGCCGATCTTCGCCCTGGTGCCGACCGCTGATCTGCGGATCGTCGACGACTGGTACACCTCCGGGCTGGAAGGCTCCGGCAGCGTCTCGACAATCGCCGAGAACGTGTTCGTGCCCGAGCACCGGGTGATCACCGGCGAGGACTTCTACCAGAATCGGTCCAAGTCGGCGGTGAACGTGCTCAAGCCGCAGTACGCGGCGCCGGTGCTGGTGCCGGTCACCGCGATCCAGACCGGTCAGCTGGTCGGTGCGGCGCGGGCGGCGCTGGCGGCGTTCGTCGAACGGCTGCCCGGTCGGCCCATCACCTACACCGATTACGCCAGCCAGCTCGACGCCCCGGTCACCCATTTGCAGGTCGGCGAGGCGGCCTTGCTGATCGAGGACGCCGAGGCGCGGGCACGGACCTACGCCGACGTGATCGATGCGAAGGCCGCGGCGAACGAGGCGTGGACCGAACAGGAACGGGTCTGGTCGCGGGTGCAGATCGGCTGGGTGGCCCACCAGGCCAAGCAGGCGGTGGAGATCCTGGCCCAGGCCAGTGGCGGTTCCTCGATCCAGCGCGACGTGCCGATCGCGCGGTTGCAGCGTGATATCCACGCGACCTCGCTGCACGCGATGATCACGCCCAGCGTGAACATCGAGCTCTACGGCCGTTCGCTGGTCGGCCTGCCGCCCAACACCGTCTACCTGTGACCGTGACGAAGCGACAGGGAGCAGCGACCATGCGCAAGGTACTCATCGCCAATCGGGGCGAGATCGCGGTCCGCGTCGTGCGCGCGTGCCGCGACGAAGGATTGGCCGCGGTCGCGGTCTACGCCGAACCCGATCGGGACGCACCCCATGTGCGGCTGGCCGACGATGCGTACGCGCTGGGCGGGGACACGCCGGCGACGAGTTACCTCGACGCCGCGAAACTGCTGCGCGCGGCAGCCGCCGCCGGTGCGGACGCGGTTCACCCCGGCTACGGATTCCTTTCCGAAGACGCCGATTTCGCGCAGGCGGTGCTCGACGCCGGTCTCACCTGGATCGGCCCGCCGCCCGCGGCAATCCGTGCGCTCGGCGACAAGGTGTCGGCCCGGCGCATCGCCGAGGCGGTCGGCGCGCCGCTCGTGCCGGGCACGCGGGACCCCATAGCCGGCGCTGCCGAGGCGGTCGACTTCGCCGACCGGCACGGACTGCCGATCGCGATCAAAGCCGCCCACGGTGGCGGAGGTCGCGGGTTACGGGTGGTGCGCGAGCGCGCGGAGATCGCCGAACTGTTCGACGCGGCCGTGCGCGAGGCCACCGCCGCCTTCGGGCGCGGGGAGTGCTTCGTGGAGCGCTACCTCGAGCAGCCGCGTCACGTCGAAACCCAGTGCCTCGCCGATGCTTTCGGGCACGTGGTGGTGGTGTCGACCAGGGACTGCTCGTTGCAGCGCCGCCACCAGAAGCTGGTGGAGGAGGCGCCCGCACCGTTTCTCACCGACGCCCAACGCGACGAGCTGTACCGGGCGTCGAAGGCGATCCTGTCCCAGGCGGGGTACGTGGGCGCGGGCACCTGCGAATTCCTGATCGGGCGTGACGGGACGCTGTCGTTCCTGGAGGTGAACACCCGGCTGCAGGTCGAACATCCCGTGAGCGAGGAAGTGACCGGGATCGACCTGGTCCGGGAGATGTTCCGGATCGCCCGCGGTGAACCCCTCGGCTACGACGACCCGCCCGCGCGCGGGCACGCGCTGGAGTTCCGCATCAACGCCGAGGACCCGGGGCGTGGCTTCCTGCCCGCGCCCGGCACGGTGACGAAGTTCGCCGCGCCCTCGGGTCCGGGAGTGCGGGTCGACACCGGCGTGGAGCAGGGATCGGTGATCGGCCCGGCCTGGGACTCGTTGCTGGCCAAGGTGATCGTCACCGGCGCCGACCGCGATCAAGCGCTGGCGCGGTCGCGCCGGGTGCTCGCCGAGCTCACCGTGGACGGCGTCGCGACGACGCTGCCGTTCCACCGCGCGGTGCTCGACGACCCCGCCTTCACCGGCGCGCCGTTCACGGTGCACACCCGCTGGATCGAGACCGACTTCGACAATCGCATCGCCGCGCAGGACGTCGCAGGGGAGACGACAGTCGAACCCCAGCGGGAGACGGTGGTCGTGGAGATCAGCGGCCGACGGCTCGAGGTCTCGCTGCCTGCCCCCGACCGCATCGGCATCGCGGCGCCACGCCGCAGCGCTCGCACCGCACGCGGTGGCCGCGGCGCCTTCGCTTCCGACGCGCTGGTCGCGCCGATGCAGGGCACTGTCGTGAAAATCGCTGTGACAGAAGGGCAATGGGTTGATTCCGGCGACCTCGTCGCCGTTCTCGAGGCCATGAAGATGGAACAGCCGCTCACCGCGCACCGGGCGGGCATCGTGCGCGAACTGACCGCCACCGTCGGCACGACGGTGAGCTCCGGCACCACAGTGTGCCGCGTCGACGACTCCGGAAGTCATGCGGCATGAACGGAATTCAGGAGGTAACCATGGACGCTGCCGTCATCGTGGCAGGCGCGGGACCGACCGGGCTGACACTGGCCGGGGAACTGCGGCTGGCGGGCGTCGACGTGATCGTCGTCGACCGGCTGCCCGCTCGCACCGGGGAATCGCGTGGCATCGGGTTGACCCTGCGCACCACCGAAGTGCTCGACCAGCGTGGACTGCTCGGCCGCTTCGGCGCGGTGGAGACCGGTTCGGCGGGGCATTTCGGCGGGATTCCGCTCGACCTTACGGTCCTCGACGCACCGCTGGAAGCGCCACGCGTGGTGCCCCAGTCGACGACCGAAGCGGTGTTGGAGGGTTGGGCGCGTGGGCTGGGCGCCGACATCCGGCGCGGACACGAAGTCGTCGGGCTCGACAGCGACGCCGACGGCGTCACCGTGCACTTCGCGGAGCACGCGCCGTTGCGTGCCGGCTATCTCGTCGGCGCCGACGGTGGCCGCAGTGTGGTGCGCAAGGCCGCCGGGTTCGACTTCCCCGGCACCCCGGCCACCACCGAACTGCTGCTCGCCGATGTCCGCGGGGTGGAGATCGCGCCGCGGATGATCGGCCAGCAGGTATCCGGCGGCATGGTGATGAGCGCCCCGCTGCCCGGGGGCGCCTACCGGATCATCGTCGGCGAACGCGGCGCCGCACCCCGGCGTCGCACCGGCCCACCGGATTTCGCCGAGGTCGCCGACGTGTGGAAGCGGCTGACCGATGTCGACATCTCGCACGCGGAACCGGTCTGGGTGAGCGCCTTCGGTGACGCCGCGCGTCTGGTCACCGAGTACCGGCGGGGGCGGGTGCTGCTCGCGGGCGACGCGGCGCACGTCCATCTGCCCGCGGGCGGGCAGGGCATGAACACCGGCATCCAGGACGCGGTGAACCTCGGCTGGAAACTCGCCGCGGTGAGCAGCGACAGGGCACCGGCCACCCTGCTCGACACCTACCACGGGGAACGTCACCCGGTCGGGCAGCGGCTGCTGGCCAACACCAAGGCGCAGAGCCTGTTCATCCTCGGCGGCGAGGAGGTCGGGCCACTGCGTGAGGTGCTGCGCGAACTCGTCGCCTATCCGGAGGTGGAACGGCACCTCGCGGCCAGGGCTGTCTCTTATACACATC
>NZ_JBHWZY010000263.1:1972-8023 GCF_042727815.1 Nocardia sp. NPDC060220 | reverse complement strand
CCCTGCGACTGCGGTCGTACCGCGTCGACCGGGTGGTTGACGCTACTGATGATCGCGCCGGAGCTCCCTAGCGTCGAAAACATGGATACGACAGGGAATTCGACCGAACTGACCGGCATCGCGGGCTGGGCCGTCCAGCTGATGGAACAGCTCGGCGGCTTCGGCGCCGGCCTCGCGATCGCACTCGAGAACCTCTTCCCCCCGCTGCCCAGCGAGGTGATCCTGCCGCTGGCCGGCTTCACCGCCAGTCGCGGCCGGTTCAGCATCGCTGAGGTCTTGCTGTGGACCACCCTCGGCTCGGTCGTCGGCGCGCTCGCCCTCTACGGCCTCGGCGCCGCCCTCGGCCGCGACCGCCTGCGCCGCATCGTCGACCGGCTACCCCTGGTCCGCCTGTCCGACCTGGACCGCACCGAGGACTGGTTCGCCCGCCACGGCGACAAGGCGGTCTTCTGCGGCCGGATGATCCCGATCTTCCGCAGCCTGATCTCGATACCCGCCGGTGTCGAACGCATGCCGCTCGGTCGCTTCATGCTGCTGACCACGGCGGGCAGCCTGCTGTGGAACGCGGTCTTCGTGTTCGCGGGCTACTTCCTCGGCGAGAACTGGCACGTCGTCGAGACCTACGCCGGCATCGTGCAGAAGGCCATGATCGCCGCCGTGCTCGTGGCCGCGGCCGTCTTCGTCGTCCGGCGCGTGCGGCAGCGGCAGGTACAGCCGAGCATCGGCCGATGAGTGTCACGGCGTGGGCTGACCGCGCGTCCGGAGTGGTTGCCGGTCGGACATCGACAGGGGCGGGGCCCGGATGGCCGGAGTGGGCGCGGCACGCGAGAATTGGCCGATGAGCACCTCTGCGGCGCGATCCGCACGCGTCGCCGCCGCGGTCGCGGGATATCTGCTCGGCGTGCTCACCGTGCCTCTCGATCTGCTCGGCGTGCTTGCCGCGCCGATCTCGCCGGGCCTCACCGATCGGATCGCTCAGGTCGAGCAGCGGCGCCTCACCCGGTTGCTCGAAGTGCGGTCGAGTGGTGCTCCGAGCGGGACGCGGGCGGCGGGGTATCTGGCGGTCCGCGCGCTCGTCGGGGTGCTCGGCGCGCTGGTGCTGGCGCTGTCGGTGCTGGGCGTCGTGGTCGCGGTGGCCGTGGTCTACGGCGCTGCCACCGGCGCCGCGGTACCGATCATCGACGCGACCGAACCGGGACAGGTCACCTGGGCGACGGTCACCGTGCTGGTTCTTCCCGGCGCGGTGCTCTGCTTCCTCGCCGTCCAGGGTCTGCTCGGGGTGGTGCGCGCCGAGGCCTGGTGCCTGCGCCGGAGCACGCGCCCGGGACAGCACGAACTGACCCAGCGGGTCGCCCAGCTCACCACCACCCGCGCCGAGATGGTCGAGGTGATCGACGACGAACGGCGCCGGATCGAGCGCGATCTGCACGACGGTGTGCAGCAGCGGGTGGTCGCGTTGTCGATCCTGCTCGGCCGGATGGACCGGGCAGCCGACGAGGACGGGCGCGCCGACCTGCGCCGGCGTGCGATCGCCGAAACCGGGCACATCCTCGACGAACTGCGCGAGGTCTCCTGGCGGATCTACCCGGCCATGCTCGCCCGCGACGGCCTGCGCGCCGCCCTCGAAGCCCTCGCCGACCGCACCCCGATTCCGACTCGCCTGACCGTCGACCTCGACGAACGCGCACCCCGCCCGGTCGAGTCGGCCTGTTACTTCACCGCCAGCGAGGCGATCACCAACGCCATCAAGCATTCCGGCGCCACGGCCGTCGAGGTCGGCGTACAGCGGGTGGGATCGATCGTGCGCCTGCGGGTACACGACGACGGACAGGGCGGCGCCGACCCCACCGGACACGGCCTGACCGGCATCGCCACCCGCGTCACCGCGCTGGACGGCACCATGACGGTGGCCAGCCCGCCCGGCGGCCCGACGATCATCACCGTGGAGGTTCCGTGCGGATAACCCTGGCCGAGGACTCCGCGCTGCTGCGCGAGAGCCTGGCCCAGCTGCTCACCGCGGAGGGACACGAGATCGTGGACTCCGTCGGCACCGGGACCGAACTGCTCGCCGCCGTGCGAGTGCGCCCGCCCGATCTGGTCATCGCCGACGTGCGGATGCCGCCCGACCATGTCGACGAGGGGATCAGAGCGGCCCTGGAAATCCGTCGCGACCAGCCGGGGGTCGCCGTCCTGGTGCTGTCGCAGTACGTCGAGCGCAGGCACGCGGCGGAGTTCCTCACCGGCACCGGCGGCATCGGCTACCTGCTCAAGGACCGGGTCGCCGCGATCGGCTCGTTCCTCGACGCCGTCGAGCGGGTGGGTGCGGGCGGCACAGCCTTCGACCCGGAGGTGGTTCGTCAGCTCCTGCTGCACAATCGTGCCGACTCGCCACTGCACCGGCTCACCGAGCGCGAACGCGAAGTGCTCGAACTCATGGCGCAGGGTCTGAGCAACGCGGCGATCTGCGGACAGCTCTACGTCACCCGCAGCGCCGTCGAGAAACACATCAACGCGATCTTCACCAAGCTGGATCTGCCGGTCGGTGAGGCCCACAACCGGCGGGTCCTCGCCATCCTGCAACACCTGCGGGCGGGTGCGGCGCAGGGCTGACCGCTCAGGCCGTGGCCCGCGCGTTCCTGGCCCGCCACCAGCCGAAAGCGCCGGCGCCGAGCGGAAGCAGCACCGTGATGAACCCCGACAGGGGCATGAACGCGAGTCCGAACACCGTCGCGACGCCGAGCACGAGCAGCACCGTGCCGGGCACGTACCCCAGTGCGCGCTCCAGCGCGATCATCGCGAGGCCGAAACCGATGCTGACCACGCCGAACTCGGTGAACCAGAAGGTGAGCTCGACGTCCTGATCGCCGGCGGCGAACACCGCGACGCCGAGCGCGGTGTGCACCGTGCCGATGAATGTCAGGAGGGCTCCGGCGAGGGGAAATTTTGTTCTTGAATTCATATTCATAAACTGTGCCACTAGGCTGATCCGGTGGCAAGACCCCGCCTTTTCACCGATGAACAGGTGCTCGACGCGGCGCGCGACCTGCTCGCCGATCCCGCGATCACCCGGCCCGCCATCACGGCGATCACCAGGGCCGCCGGCGTGCACGCCGGGTCGATCTATGTGCGTTTCGCCTCACGTGACGAACTGCTCGCCCGCCTGTGGCTGCGGTCGATCCGCCGATTCCACGAGGGCTTCATCACGGCACTGACCGGCCCCGCGCCGCTGCTGGCCGCGGCCACGTTTCTGCCGCGCTATTGTCGCGCGCACCCGACCGAGGCGCGGGCGATGAAGATGTTTCATCGCGACGAACTGCTCGAGGTCGGCGCCGAGGATCTGCGGGCCGCGATCGCCGGTGTCAACGACGAGATGAACGCCGCGCTGCTGACGGCCGTGGTGACCGAATTCGGGGTCGCCGACGACCGCTCGCTGGCCATCGCGGACGCCGCGGTGAAGGCGATTCCGTACGGTCTGGTCCGTGATTACATCGCCCGTGCCGCCCCGATTCCGGACTGGATCGACGACGTCGTAGCGACCGCATCGGGTGCGGTTCTCGACCAGTTTCGGACCCGATCGTGACGACACGCTGTGCGAAATCGGGCGACACGCGGGCTTTTTCAGGAAACCCGCTGGTCGCGCGCCACCGGGTTTGCCAGGGCGGCACCCGGCACTCACGCTACCCGGTGGCTATCATCGCCCATATCGGTATAACCGCAGGTGAGGATGCATTTCAGCGATTCGACTGTACGATCGAGACGTGGGAATCTGCCGTCACCGCATCGGGTCCGCGCGCGCCATACGGCATGCGTAATCCTGCCCTGACCTGGGGGTCGGGTTCGCAATCGGCGCGCACCGTGGGTACGGTCGCACAGACCGTCCGGGTAACCGGCGGTAGATCTGGCAATGAACGATGAGACGGAGGAACCCGTGGCCCTTCCCCAGCTGACTGATGAGCAGCGCGCCGCTGCTCTGGAGAAGGCGGCTGCCGCTCGCCGCGCTCGGGCAGAGCTCAAGGAGCGCCTGAAGCGCGGTGGAACGAACCTGAAGCAGGTCCTCACCGATGCCGAGTCCGATGAGATTCTCGGCAAGATGAAGGTTTCTGCGCTGCTCGAGGCTCTGCCGAAGGTGGGCAAGGTCAAGGCGGCGGAGATCATGACCGAGCTGGAGATCGCGCCTACGCGTCGTCTCCGTGGTCTCGGTGCCCGGCAGCGCGCAGCGCTGCTCACCCGCTTCGACTTCGACGCCTAAAGTCTGGTGGACAAAAACACGCGGAAGGGCCGGCTGGTAGTACTGGTCGGCCCCTCGGCCGTGGGTAAATCCACGGTCGTTCGGTGCGTGCGGGAACGCCTGCCCGAACTGGTTTTCAGTGTGTCGGCCACCACCAGGGACCCCCGTCCCGGCGAGGTCGACGGTCTCGATTACCGCTTCGTTTCCCGAGTCGAGTTCGACGCCATGATCGCGGCGGACGAACTGCTCGAATGGGCAGACATCCATGGGGGGCTGCAGCGATCGGGCACCCCCGCCGCCCCGGTGCGCGAAGCGCTGGCGAGCGGACTTTCAGTACTGATCGAAGTCGACCTGGCCGGTGCACGGTCGGTCCGGCAGGTGATGCCGGAAGCACTGCTGGTGTTTCTCGCGCCGCCCAGCTGGGAAGAACTGGTCTCGCGGTTGCGTTCGCGCGGCACCGAGACGCCCGAGGTGATCGAGCGCAGGCTCGCGACGGCTCGGGTCGAATTGGCGGCCTGTGACGAGTTCGACACGGTCATCGTGAACAGCGAGGTAACGACCGCGTGTGAGCAGTTGGTATCGTTGTTCGTTAGCACAAATTCGAGTTCTTGACCCACTAACCCGCAGGAGTCACCCCTAGTGAGCACGGACATCACCGCAGTACCCGCGTACGACACTCCGATCGGCCTCACCAACCCCCCGATCGACGAGCTGCTCGAGCGCACGTCCTCCAAGTACGCCCTGGTGATCTACGCGGCCAAGCGCGCCCGTCAGATCAACGATTACTACAACCAGCTCGGTGACGGCATCCTCGAGTACGTCGGCCCGCTCGTCGAGCCGGGTCTGCAGGAGAAGCCGCTGTCGGTCGCCATGCGCGAAATCCACTCCGACCTGCTCGAACACACCGAGGGCGAGTGACAATCTCTAGTCCGGAGGCGTAAAGACCATGCGGATCGTCGTCGGGGTCGGCGGGGGCATCGCCGCCTACAAGGCGTGTGCCCTCGTTCGCCGTTTCACCGAGACCGGACACCAGGTGCGGGTGATTCCCACCGAGTCGGCTCTCCAGTTCATCGGTAAGGCGACCTTCGAGGCGCTGTCCGGTCAGCCGGTGCACACCACGGTGTTCGCCGACGTGCCCGAGGTGCCGCATGTCCGGATCGGCCAGGAGGCCGATCTCGTCGTCATCGCCCCCGCCACCGCGGATCTGATGGCGCGCGCCGCGCAGGGGCGCGCCGACGATCTGCTCACCGCCACCTTGCTGACGGCTCGATGTCCGGTGCTGTTCGCGCCCGCGATGCACACCGAGATGTGGGAGCATCCGGCGACGGTGGCCAATGTCGCGACGCTGCGCGCGCACGGCGCCAACGTGATGGAACCCGCGTCGGGCCGGCTCACCGGCACCGATACGGGTCCGGGACGGCTGCCCGAGCCGGAGGAGATCTTCGGTCTGGCCTCGCTGCTGCTCGAACGTGCCGACGCGCTGCCGCGCGACCTGACCGGTCGCCGCGTGGTGATCACCGCCGGTGGCACGAGGGAACCCCTCGACCCGGTGCGCTTCCTCGGCAACCGCAGCTCCGGCAAGCAGGGCTACGCCCTGGCCCGGGTCGCCGCTCAGCGCGGTGCCCAGGTGACGCTGATCGCGGGCAACACGATCGAGCTGGCACCGCCCGCCGCGGTCGAACTCGTCCACATCACCACCGCCGACCAGCTCAAGACCGCGGTCGACAAGCACGCGCTCGGCGCCGACGCGGTGATCATGGCGGCCGCGGTCGCCGATTTCCGTCCGACCCACGTGGCCGCGGCGAAGATCAAGAAGGGTGCCG
>NZ_JBHWZY010000263.1:0-1962 GCF_042727815.1 Nocardia sp. NPDC060220 | reverse complement strand
CCCGATGTGATCCCGCTGACCAAGAACGAGGACATCCTCGCCGGCTTGGTCGACGCCCGCACCGAGGGACGGCTCGCCGGTACCGCGATCGTGGGCTTCGCCGCCGAGACCGGTGACGACAACGGTGACGTGCTCACCCACGCCCGCGCGAAACTGGCCCGCAAGGGCTGCGATCTGCTCGTGGTCAACGCGGTCGGCGAGGGCAAGGCGTTCGAGGTCGACACCAACGACGGCTGGTTGCTCGGTGCCGACGGCACCGAGGCTGCTCTCGATCACGGTTCGAAGGCGCTGCTGGCCAGCCGGGTGCTCGACGCGCTGGTTCCGCTGCTGCGCTGACCGGGGAGTTCGCGTTGATTTCGCGCGAAAACGGTTGCGCGGCAACGCGGGTCGTGCAGTCTACCGCCCGTGCGGGTGTTCGCGGCGTGGCTTGGTACTTACTCGCCACCATGTCGGTGGTTTGGAATAGTCTTGATGAGAAGGGTTGCGCGGTAACACCGAGAAGTTACCGTCACAAGCCGAACGAGTAACCCGTTGAGGGAGAGGGAATAACTGTGCGTACGACAGGCAGTCGGCTTTTCACCAGTGAGTCCGTGACCGAGGGGCATCCGGACAAGATCTGTGACGCGATCAGCGATTCCATCCTCGACGCCTTGCTCGCGGAGGACCCGAGCAGCCGGGTCGCGGTGGAAACCATGGTCACCACCGGGCAGGTCCATGTCGCGGGCGAGGTCACCACCTCCGCTTACGCAGACATTCCGCGGATCGTGCGCGAGAAGGTCCTCGAGATCGGATACGACTCCTCCGCAAAGGGATTCGACGGCAACTCCTGCGGAGTCAACATCGCGATCGGTGCCCAGTCGCCCGATATCGCCCAGGGTGTCGACACCTCGCACGAGGCGCGCGTCGGCGGTTCCGACGACGCGATCGAGCGCCAGGGCGCCGGCGACCAGGGCCTGATGTTCGGCTACGCAACGACCGACACGCCCGAGCTGATGCCGCTGCCGATCGCGCTCGCGCACCGGCTCTCGCGCAAGCTCACCGAGGTCCGCAAGTCGGGCGTGCTGCCCTATCTGCGTCCCGACGGCAAGACCCAGGTCACCATCGAATACGACGGCGACCGCCCGGTTCGCCTCGACACGGTGGTCATCTCCACCCAGCACGCCGCCGATATCGACCTGGACAACCTCCTGGCACCCGATATCCGCGAGAAGGTCGTCGACGCCGTCATCGGCGACCTGAACCTGCCCAGCCTCGACACCTCCGACATCCGCCTGCTGGTGAACCCCACCGGCAAGTTCGTCCTCGGCGGCCCGATGGGTGACGCGGGCCTGACCGGCCGCAAGATCATCGTCGACACCTACGGCGGCATGGCCCGCCACGGTGGCGGCGCGTTCTCCGGCAAGGATCCGTCGAAGGTCGACCGCTCGGCCGCCTACGCCATGCGCTGGGTCGCCAAGAACGTCGTGGCCGCCGGTCTGGCGGACCGTGTCGAGGTGCAGGTCGCGTACGCGATCGGCAAGTCGGCCCCGGTCGGTCTGTTCGTCGAGACCTTCGGCACCGAGAAGGTCGACCCGACCCGCATCTCCACCGCCATCTCCGAGGTCTTCGACCTGCGTCCGGGCGCGATCATCCGCGATCTCGACCTGCTGCGCCCGATCTACGCGCCGACCGCCGCCTACGGGCACTTCGGCCGCACCGATGTCGACCTGCCCTGGGAGCACACGGACCGCGCCGACAAGCTGCGCGCGGCCGTCGGCCTGTAATACCCACGGACCGCGTGTCAGCGGGCGAAACATCGACAGCAGCGGGACACCCCATCGCGAGGGTGCTCCCGCTGCTTTCGCCTGCCCACCTCGACCGCGACTTCGACTACCTCGTCCCTGCTGAACTGGACGAGATCGCGCAGCCCGGCGTGCGCGTGCGCGTGCGTTTCGCAGGCCGCCTCGTCGACGGATATCTGCT
>NZ_JBHWZY010000262.1:0-8024 GCF_042727815.1 Nocardia sp. NPDC060220 | reverse complement strand
CGACTCGGAGGTGAGACTGCGCCCGACGCCGAGGCCGAATCGCGAGGCCAGGCTCGTCAGGACCTCGGGTGGCGCTCCGGCGTGCCGGCAGACCTCACGCAGGGTCGGCAGCGAGGCGTCGATGACAGCGGGGGAGCGGAAGCCGAGATCGGCGACGGCGATCCCGAGGTTTTCGCCGATGGCGGGATCCCACGCGGGGTTGGCCAGCGCGACCAGCACTCGGGCCAGGAGATCTTCGAGGACGTCGACGAGCTCGTCTTCGCCGTGTACCGGGATGTTCACCGCAGCCAGGTGCGCGGCCCATTGCCGGGCGAATCGTCGAGCGGGCACCGTCGATGACACCTCCGTAGACTCCGATATCTCCTTCGAGCAGTAAAGCAAGGATCGCCTCACCGCATGCGAACATCGGATCAGCCGGGCGTCATCGTGTGCAGCGGACATCCGTTCGGGTGGCGGGCTCGCGGGGTCGTCACCGGCCGGTGGTGGTCGGTGGAGCAGGGCTGGTGGGTGCGGTCGTCGCGCCGGTGTTCGGCGCGGCCGGGCTGCCCGGCACCGCCTCGTTGCCGTAGAAGGTCGGCAGCATGCCCTTGACCAGCACCAGTGCCGACCCTTCGCCCGACGGCACTGTCGCGAGGTTCGTGGCGACCACGATCGTGAGGTCGGACTCCGGGTCATGGCCCATGAAGGTCATGTACCCCGGTATCTGACCGTCGTGTCCGAACAGATGCAACCCGAATCGGACGATGCCGAGACCGTATCCGGCGACATCGGGCGCGGCCGGATCGATCGGCTGGATGCTGTCCATCCGCAGTCGCTGCATCTGCTCGTCCAGCAGGTCGCCCTCGACGAGCGCCCGCACGTAGGTGGCCACATCACCGACCGTCGAGATCGCGGCACCCGCGGTCCACGTCCACGACGGGCTCTCGTCGGTCGCGTTGTTGGGTTGCAGCGTGCCCGCGAGCGCGGCGGCCTGCTGCTCGGGCGGCAGGGCGAAGGTGTCGATGGTGGAGACATTGGTGCCGAACGCGTACCCCTGCGGGTGCGGATCGGGGATCGAGTGGTCCGCCGCCGCGGGCAGCGAGGTGTGCTTCAGGCCGAGTGGTTCGAAGATCCGCTGCTGGAAATTCTCGGCGGCCGTCATCTTCGTGATCTTCTCGATGACCAGGCCGAGCAGGATGATGTTGGTATTGCTGTAGTCGAATTTCTCCCCCGGCGCGAAATTGACCGGATGGGAGAAGGCGATGGCGAGCAACTCCTCGGGCGTCCACACCTTGTTCGGGTCACTGTCGAGCATGGCATTGAACTGTGGGTCGAACGTGTAACTGTAGAGCCCGCTTCGCATTTCGGAGAGCTGGGCGATGGTGATCTCGTCGCCGTTCGGCACATCCGGCCAATATTTGGCAATCGGATCCTCGAGTGCGAGTTTCCCCTCCTGTACCAACTGCAGAATGACGGTCGACGTCATGGTTTTGGTGTTGCTGGCGATGCGGAAATAGTCGTCCACCGACATGGGGTCGTCGGCCCCGATGACCCGGGTGCCGAATGTCTCGGTCCAATCGCCCTGCTTCGGCGATTTGACGACCACGACAGCACCGGGAATGACGTTGTCCTTCATGAGCTGGGTGATCACCGGCCTGAGGGTGGTGGCGTAGGCGGGCTCGGCCTGCGCGCCGGCCGACGTGCTGGTGGCATCGCCGCCGGAATCCGACGATGTCGCGCAGCCCGTGGCAATGAACAAACTCGCGGTCGCGACAAACACTGCGAAACTCGTCCGGTGTCCCATTATTCTCCGATCAGCGTGTGCTCGAAGGGGTGATGTCGCGCTGTGTAACGCAACTCTGCTCCCTGCGCGCCGAGGAATCAATCAGCAACCCGGTAACAGTGGAATGGCGAGCCGAGGGCTCGCCATTTCCGGCGATCGAGTGTGGGTTCAGCTCCGGAAGTCCTCGAAATCGAAGCCCGGTGCGACGACGCAGCTCACCAGTACCTCCGCACCACCGCACGGCCGGGCCGCCTGCCAATTACCCGCTGGGACGAGTTGCTGCACGCGGTGCCCCGACTCGATGGCTGGGCCGAGGATCACGGTCTCGGTTGTGGTGGGAGTGTCGCTGTCGCCGCCCAGCAGGAGTTCCAGTGGTCCGCCTCGGTGCCACATCCACAGTTCGTCGGAGCGCACCGCATGCCAGATCGACTGTTCGTGCTCGGGGAGCAGGAACAGGATGCCGGTCGCCGCGGCGCGTGGGCCCGGATAGTCAGTGGGCGCGAAAGTATGCGCACTGCGCCAAGTTTCGCGAAACCAGCCGCCTTCGGGATGCGGCAGCAGGTCGAGGGTCTCCGCGGTCGAGGGCCGGTGCAGCAGTTCGGTATGGCGGCCTGCCGGGCCGCGCCGGGCCCACCGCACCTTCGCGGCGGGCAGGTGGCCCGCGGTCGGCGATGCCCCGCGCGGGGTGACGACGAGGATCTGCGCGGTCGGCGCCAGCGCATCGGCAATCAGAAGCGCCGACTCGTCGTCTGCCGCCCAGGCGGTCCGGTCGTCGTCGACGGGCAGCTGATCACCTCCCGACCGCCAGGCATCGAGGGTGGTAACCAACATCGGTTCGGTGTCGGTCGCGTCAGACACGAGTGGTTCCATGACATCGAGTGTTCCCCAAGATCGTGGAATGCCGTTGTGTTCGTGGTGCCGGCGTCGCTCGAGTCGGTGGTCGCGGATCGGAACCGAGGCACCCGCAACCCGGAACCAGTGGTGCCGACCGGGGTGCGCGACGGTCGCCGACGGATCTTGCCGTCGCGACTGTGGTCCCCTACTCTGCGAGCTGTACGAGTATTCGAAAGGCTGAGTTCGAGTATTTGTTTCGAGGCGGGTTCGCTCTGGCGAGCGAGCGCGTCGATGGCAGGAATCAGGGAGTCGCCCGTGTTCGCAAGAATGGGTCGCATCGCCGCGACCGCCGCGCTGTGTCTGACCGTGTCGCTCATGGTCACCACCGGAACCGCCGCCGCGGAGTTCGGTTCGCTACCGCCCGCGAATCCGCACCTGGGCCCGCCCGGAACCGCGACGATGCACGGGGATGCCGAGTCGTCCGACGCCACGCCTTTCGCGGGTCCCGGAACCGGAAGCATCGACAGCGACTTCCGCGAACTCGCTGCTGCGTGTCCGACCATTCTGCAAGGCGCGGACGGGATTCCGCAGGCGCTGTGCACCAAGATCATCGACCGGGCCCCGAAGGTGTTCCTGCTCGACCCCGGCAGCGGGCAGCCGCTGGCCTCCCTCGATTTGGCCAAGGGCAGCCTCCTCGGTGGTGTGTACGCCTATCTCGACAGCGACGACCGCATGGTCACCGTCGACGGCAGCGGGCAGCTGCTACGGATCGGCCACCGCAAGGACGGCGACGACTGGAAGCTGTTCGTCGAGACGAGAACCGATATAGCGCAATCCGTCACGGGCCACTGCGGTGGTAGCGACTGCGACGCTGTGAGTTCGGTGATGCCCGACTTCGACGGCCGGGTGTGGTTCGCCACCGACAACGCGGTGGCGGGTTACTCCGATCCGGCGACCGGCGCGGCCCGGTCGATCGTGCTCGGTCCGGGGGAGAAGGTCGCCAACAGCATTTCCACCGCGCCCGAGGGCGTCTCGATCGCCACCACCCACGCGCTGTACCTGGTCGATGTCGACGAGACCGGCGGTCCCCGCATCGTGTGGCGCCAGGCCTACGACCGCGGTCCGGCCCGCAAGCCCGGTCAGCTCTCCTGGGGGACCGGTGCCACTCCCACCTTCTTCGGCCCCGGTAGCGGCACCGAGTACGTGGCGATCACCGACAACGCCGTGCCGAAGGAAAATCTGCTCGTGTTCGACACCGCCGGCGGCAATCCGGTGTGCTCGGTGCCGACGGTCAAGGGCACCGAGAACTCGCCGATCGGTTCCGGCAACAGCCTTTTCGTCGCCAGCACCTACGGGTACCCGTATCCCGCGGTGCCGGAGGGGGCGGGCGACAGCGACCCGGCGCATGCTTCGTTCACCGGGGGCATGGTCCGCGTAGACGTCAGCGGTTCCGGCTGTCAGGTGAAGTGGACCAATGATGTTCTGTCCGCGGCGGTTCCACGTCTGTCGGTGGCCGACGGCAAGATCTACACCGTCGCGCGCCACAGCATCATTTCGACCGGCAGCGCCGGGTTGACCGATACCTTCCGCTACACCGTGATCGACGCCGCTACCGGGCGCGTCGACACGGAGAAGGTCATCGGGGCCACCGCCGTGCACAACACCCTGCAGATGGTCGGCACCATCGCCCCTGACCGCACCCTCTATCAGGGCACGATGAGCGGGTTGTTCCGGATCGCACCTCGCTGAGCGGCGGGAACTAGCGCTCGGACGAACCGCTCGCCGATCCACTTCCCAGCAGGCACAACGGATTCGCCACCATCGCCGCCTGTGCCGAACCGGACGACGAACCGGTGATCCCGGAGTCGACCGGTGGCGTGTTCGGCGCGGGTAGTGCCGGGTTGCCCGAACCGCCCGTCATCATCGACTCGCCGTCGAGGTTCGCGGGCGCCGGGACATCGAGCAGATCCAGCACGGTCGGTGTGATGTCGGCGAGGGTGTAGCCGTTGTTCTCTGTGCCCGCCGCGAACCCCGCTCCCCGCGCGATCACGAAACTGGCTGTCTCGTAGGCGCTCTGACCGCCGTGCCCCCCATCCGGCTTGTGTCCGTGGTCGGTGGTGACCAGGATCGTCCACCGCTCGTTCGAATGCGCCGCCGCCCGTGCGTCCACCGCGGCGGTGATCTGCCCGACCAGGCTGTCCACGCGGCCGATGGCATCGCGATAGGCCTGCGGCCAGATTCCGCGCAGCGTGTGTCCGACGATGTCCACCTGATCGAGGTGCGTGAACAGCAGGTCGGTTCCCTGCTCGGTGATGGCCGAGACAACCTGCGCGGTGGCCGCGGAATCGGCGGTGGTCTCACAAACGCCCGCGCCGGTGGGATCGATCTGCGTGACGGTCACCCGATCGGCCTGCGGGCTGCCGGTGCGCGCGATCATGCCGATCTTGTCCCAGGTCCCGATGGAGGCCGTCGACAGCGCCGGACGCTCCCGCTCCACCTGCGTGAACACCGTCGGATATTGTGCGAAAGGTCCTGCGTTGCAGGTGGATCCATTGTCCTGTATTCCGTGCTTGGTATCCCATACGCCGGTCAGCGCCGTGGCCCACGAAACGCACGACATGGTGGTGTGCGGGGCGATGGAGGTGCGTGCCAGGGTGCCCTGCGCGGCCATGCGGTCGAGGTTGGGGGCATCGGCCGCCGTCACCTCACTCCACAGGGTGCCGTCGATGCCGATGACCACGACCTTGTTCACGACCGGAGCCGCGGGGGCCGGCGCTGCCGTGGCGAAGGGGACAGCGGCCAGGGCCGCGGCTGCGAGTATGCGGTGAGTGCGAGACATGCGCGGCACCGTAATTGCCGAGCGCCGACGACAACCAGCGAATTGGACAATTGACCGGTACAGTCCCGCCCACTGGGACCGACGTCAGAACGCTTGCGGGCCGATCCGTTCCACCGCGACGAACACCGCCAATGCCAGCAGCGCCACGGTCATCACGACATTCGACCATTCGCCGCGGCGCCCGTGCGTGACGATCGCGCCGACCATGATCACCGCCAGACCGATGGCGGCCGCGGGCACCAGCCAGGTGGCGATACCGAACACGCCGGGCAGGATCAGGCCGAGTGCGCCGGCGACTTCTGCCGCGCCGATGAACTTGATCAGGCCTTCCGGAAAGGGCTCGGCCCAGCCCATTTTCGGGTCCGCGACGAGCTGTTCTTTGGATTTGGCGAGTTTCATCGCACCGGCCAGGAGAAAGACTGCGGCCAGCAGGCCGGAAACGATCCAAACGACGACATTCATGCCGCGACTCCGGTGTGCGAGGGCAGCGGGGCGCCGACCCAGGCCTCGACCTGATCGAGTATCAGTTCGCCCACTCATCGTACTGCGGCGCGGGACGGCGATCGGTGAACTTCCGGCCATTGCCGTGTGACGCGCGGTTGATTGCCATGGATTATCGCTGCGGGTCGACGCGGAAAACGACCGTAGGGTCGTCGAACATGAGCATTCGTCTCGGATATCAGATGCCCTACTTCGGCTACGCGGGCTCTGCGCGCGAACTGTTCCCGAAGGTCATCGCGCAGGCGCAGGAGGCGGAGGCAGCCGGGTTCGATGCCGTGCTCTTCATGGACCACTTCTATCAGGTCTATGGGCAGCCCGACGATTGGATGCTGGAGGCCTACACGGCCCTGGCCGGGCTGGCCACCGTCACCGAGCGAATCCAGCTGGCCACCCTGATGACCTGCAACACCTACCGCAATCCGGCGCTGCTGGCCAAGATCGTCACGACGCTGGACGTGATCAGCGGCGGCCGCGCGGCCCTCGGCATCGGCGCGGGCTGGTTCGAGCTAGAGCACCGCGGCTACGGCTTCGACTACGGCAGCTTCACCGAGCGGTTCCAGCGGCTGGACGAGGCGCTGCAGATCATCTCGCCGATGCTGCGCGGGCAGCGGCCCACCTTCCAGGGCACGTGGTACCGCGCCGAGAACGCGATCAACGAGCCGCAGGTGCGTGACGACCTGCCGATCCTGCTCGGTGGCGGCGGTGAGAAGAAGACCTTCGGCCTGGCCGCGCGCTACGCCGACCACCTGAACATCCTCTGCCACACCAGCGACCTGCCCCAGAAATTGGCCACCCTGCGGCAGCGCTGCGAGGAGGCCGGGCGTGACCCACAGACTCTGGAGACCAGCTACCGCGCTGTCGTCGTCATCGACGAGAACGGCGACCGGGCTCGCAAGCTGGCGCAGGAGTTCATGCAGCGCGATGTCGTGGTGGCGATCTCGGCGGACAGCGTGTTCGCCGGAGCCCCCGACGATGTGGCGGAGCAGATCCAGCGCCGCATCCTGGATCACGGGGTCGACGGCATCATCGTGAACATGGTCGCCAACGGTCATGAGCCGGGCATCCTCGAATTGGCAGGCAAGGCCTTGAGTCCGCTGGTGCACCACTGATCAGCGACTGTGGCCGGCTGACGTCGTCGACGGTGAATCACCGCACCGACCTTCACACTTTCGCCGGAATCAAGGGCTACAGATGGTGGTGGATGGGGTCGATCCAATGGACGGCGTCGGGCTTCTCGATCGGCTCGATGTCGAGATTGACCACGACGGCTTCGCTGTCGCTGCGCACCAGCACGCATTCCAGGGGTTCGTGGGTGCTGGCGTTGATTTCCTGGTGCGGGACATACGGTGGCACGAAGATGAAGTCGCCGGGCCCGGCCTCTGCGACGAATTCCAGCCGCTCGCCCCATCGCATCCGGGCGCGGCCGCGGATCACGTAGATGACACTTTCGAGTGCGCCGTGATGGTGTGCGCCGGTCTTGGCGTCCGGATGGATCGTGACGGTCCCGGCCCAGATCTTCTGCGCGCCGACACGGGCGAAATCGATCGCGGCCGCCCGCTCCATTCCGGGTGTCTGCGCAGTGTTCGAATCCAGCTGATCGGCCTTGATCACCCGGACACCGTTGTGCCGCCAATCTTCGGCAGTCATGGTGCGCTCCTCCACGTCGATCGGTTCGAGCTGTATCGCCGAATGCGAGCGGGCCGGGGGACCGTCGCGCACGGTTGAGGCTACGCAATCATGATTCGGTTGCCCGGTAGACGTTTTCACTCGGCGGGATCGAAAGAGGACCGCCACGCGCGGTCGCGGGGCTCGCTACAGGGTGGTGGGCTCGCCGAACACCGCTCCGCTGTCGTCGACTTCGGGTGTTTTGGTCAGCACGTAGGTGTATTGGCGGATGGTGGCAGGCCCGATGCAGTTGTCGACTTTGATGTGGAAGTCGCGGGTCACGATCTGCACGGTCTTGCCCGGGATGAGTGGTTTGCCGTCCCCGATGTCGACGTTGGTGATGTCGCCGGGTTGCAGGTCCAATTCCAGGAAGAGACCCGGGTCTATCGCGATGGAGGGCAGGATGCCGCTGAACTCCTGCAC
>NZ_JBHWZY010000261.1:0-8024 GCF_042727815.1 Nocardia sp. NPDC060220 | reverse complement strand
AACTTAGCTCAGACAACCGGCCGGAAGCAAATCCGTACCGAGTCCCTCTGAACACGCAGTCAGTCAGGCGCTCATCGTACTACCTCGTGTCTCGGCCGCTGGGCGGCTGAGTCGGTGTCCGTGTCGCTCTGACTGGAATAAAGTTACGTGCCGACCAACGCGAAGTCAAATCGCCTGGAAGATTCAGCATTTCCCCAGCTCACGCCCACCGCGGTGCCGCGGATTCAAGCCACGCGCTCGTCGGCGAACATCGCACTCACCGAGGGTGGATGCCCGGCGATCAGATGGCAACTGATCATTCGTCCAGGCCGTGGATGATCTATAACACACGTTCTACCTGGCGTCATGACACGACAAGCATAGACAGGACCCGCCCTCCGATATACAGTTTGCCCTCGTTCAGCAATTTTATAGCTAACGCACGGGTGGAAGGTAGGCCGAGGTGATAGAGGATTTCGACTCGGTCGAGCGTCGCGCCTGGAGCGCGGTGGTCACCCTCTCGATGCGCGTACCGAGCGCACTCGATTCACGACTACAACGAGAGTTCGGCGTGACCCATTTCGAGTACCGGGTCATGGCACTGCTCCACGACGCGCCGCGACGCCGGATGCGGTTGAGCATGCTCGCGGCCCGGGGGCACGGGTCCATTTCGCGGCTCTCCCACGTGGTGTCGAAGCTGGAGCGGGTGGGCTGGGCGCGGCGGGAAGCGACGGAATCAGGGCGCGGTATCGACGCGGTACTCACCGCAAGCGGGCAGGCCAAGGTGGTGGAGGCGACACCGGACTACCTGGTCGCGGTGCGCAAGCTGGTGCTCGACGGACTCGACGATCCGCAGAAAGCCGAGCTCGCGGTCCTGGGCGAACGGCTCTCATCGCATCTGATCCACACGCTCGGCGACGCCGAGTCGGGGCAAACGGCACTCGACTACTGAGACGACCAACGCCGCCCCGAAGATCCGGGGCGGCGTCGGTCGGATGGATCAGGACAGCTCAGGCGTTGTTCGGTCGCCAGGTGGCCACCGCCCAGATCACCACGATGTCGATGGCGATGATCAGGATCGACCACCACGGGTAGTAGGGCAGCCACAGGAAATTGGCGATGATCGACAGGGCGGCGATCACCATTGCCGATACCCGGCCCCACGTCTGACCGGCCAGCAGTCCGATCGCGACGATGACCGCGATCGCGCCGAGAACGATGTGCCACCAGCCCCAGCTGGTGAGGTCGAACTGGAAGGTGTACTCCGGTCCGACAACGATGAGATCGTCGTTGGCGACCGCGGAGATTCCCTGGAAAATCTGCAGGACACCGACAACCGCCAGCAGGATGCCAGCGCCGATGGAGGTTCCTGCCGCGATTCCGTCGCGCACCCGGTGCTGATTCGTGTCTGTCATCGCTGGGCCTTTCCGTCAGGTCAATGCCACGTGCCACCACGGCACACGACAACGGTAGAAACCCGACGGACCCCGCGCCTCACCCGTTGCGGGTGAACTCCGCTACCCGGCGCGGCACCGGTCGCAGGGTTTTGCCGAGGTCGGTGCGCAGGGTGATCAGCGCGTCGAGCAGGTAGTTCTGCCTGACCCGCCACGGATGACGGTCGCCCTGACGGGGGAACGCCGCGATCGAGCGCAGGACGTAGCCGGCGTTCAGGTCGAGCAGTGGGCGTTCGGCGAGCGCGCCCTTGGGTTCGGGGACGACCGCGGCGCTGCCGGTGCGGTCGAGGTGGGTGAGGACTTTGCAGACCAAACGGGAGGTGAGGTCGGCGCGCAAGGTCCAGGACGCGTTGGTGTAGCCGACGCAGATGGCGAAGTTGGGCAGGCCGGTGAGCATGGCTCCCTGCCAGACGAACTGGTCGGCCAGGGGCACGGGGGTGCCGTCGACCGAGGGCGCGATGCCGCCGAAGGCCAACAGGCGCAGGCCGGTGGCGGTGACCACGATGTCGGCGGGCAGCGTCTCCCCCGACACCAGCCGGATCCCCTCCGGCACGAAGGCGTCGATCCGGTCGGTGACCACCGAGGCCTTGCCCTTTTTCATCGCCTTGAAGAAGTCGGCGTCCGGGGCAGCGCACAGGCGCTGGTCCCAGGGGTCGTAATCGGGTGTGAAATGTTCGGCGACGAGTTTGTCGTCCTTGAGGATGCGGGTGGTGAGGTCGGTGAGCAGCTTGCGCGCGGCGGCGGGACGACGGCGGCAGAACTGGTAGAAACCGACGCTGAACAGGATGTTCTTGGTCCGGATCAGCCGGTGGGCCAGACCGGCGGGGAGCAGCGCGCGCAGCTTGTCGGCCTGCTTGTCGCGGCCGGGGACGGCGCTGATCCAGGTGGGGCTGCGCTGCAACATGGTGACGTGGGCGGCGTCGGCCGCGAGGTTGGGCACCAGGGTGACGGCGGTGGCGCCGCTACCGATGACGACGATCCGCTTGTCGCGGGTGTCGAGGTCGGCAGGCCAGAACTGCGGGTGCACGACGGTGCCCGCGAAGGTGTCGCGACCGGCGAACTCGGGGGCGTGTGGCTGCTGGTAGTCGTAGTAGCCGGCGCAGGCATAGAGGAAACCGCAGGTCAGAGTGCTCAGCTCGGGGCCGTCGGGGCCCTCGTGGGCGATGGTGAGCCGCCAGTGGGCCTGCGCCGATGACCAATCCGCGCCGATCACCCGCGCACCGAAGCGAATGCGCCGGTCGATGCCGTTCTCTTGCGCGGTCTCGCGGATGTAGTCCAGGATCGCGGCGCCGTCGGCGATGGAGCGGGCCGCGCGCCACGGCTTGAACGGGTAGCCGAGGGTGAACATATCCGAATCCGAGCGGATGCCGGGGTATCGGAAGAGGTCCCAGGTGCCGCCGAGGTCGGCGCGCGCCTCCAGGACGGCGTAGCTGCGATGCGGGTGCTCGGTCTGCAGCCGGTAAGCGGCCCCGATGCCGGACAACCCGGCGCCGACGATGACGACGTCGAGGTGTTTGGGGGCAACGGCGGTATCGGTCATAGGCTCCAGTGTGCCTGGTGGAGGACCGCGGCAGAAGAGCGTGTGGTCCGCCTCGATCGCGGGCCCGGCGGCCATCGTGGAGATTTCGGTATCGTCGGTGCCGTGTCGATCTTTCGGCGTGCGGGATGGTTGCTCGTCGGCGCACTGGTCACCGTGCTGGCTGCCGCATTCGCCGGCTGGCCGGTCTTCGTGCATCCCCAGATCGACCCGCTGCGGCCCGCCGATGTGATCGTGGTGCTCGGCGGCACCCCGTACGAGCGGTTCGACCTCGGCATCGAACTCGCCGAGCGCGGACTCGCCCCCGAGGTGCTGATCTCGCAGTCCACCGGCGCCGATGACCCGATGATGGACAAGTACTGCGGCGGCCGATTCGCCTTCCGTGTCTCGTGTTTCGTGCCCGACCCGTGGACCACCGATGGTGAGGCGCGCGAAATCGTCCGGCGCGCAAAGATCTACGGGTGGAACCACATCATCGTGGTCACCTTCACGCCGCATGTGTCGCGCGCCAGGTACATCGTGGAGAAGTGCTTCGACGGCGAGATCACCATGGTCGCCAGCCCGTCGGAATCGGGGCTGGGGTTCTGGTCGTATATGTATGTGCGCCAATCCGCCGGGTACATCAGGGCTTTTGTCAATCAGCATTGCGAGACCGACTGACACACGATGGCGCTGCTCTTACAGTGAGAACAGCGGTGCGGGGGCACCGCCGGTGAGAGGACCGCCGATGCTTGTCGAGGATCTGCGCACCGTCGGTGACGACGCGTTGCGCACCCAGATCTGCGTCATCGGGTCGGGCCCTGCGGGCCTGACGGTGGCCACCGAACTCGCCGCCGCCGGACTGCGGGTCCTGGTGCTGGAGAGCGGCGGACACGAGATCACCGCGGACGACAGAGCATTCGCCGCGATCGAGAACATCGGCGCACCGCGCGCGCAACCGCACCGGATCGCGGGAAACCGGGTGCTCGGCGGCAGCTCACACACCTGGGCAGGGCGCTGTGGGGTGCTCGACGACCTCGACTTCGCCACTCGGCCCTGGGTCACCCGCTCCGGCTGGCCGATCGACGCGGGCGCACTGCGCCCCTTCGCCGACCGTGCCGCCGCGCACGCCGGGCTCGGGCACGGCACCGGCTTCACCGAGCACGAATTCTGGCCGCTGGCCGGGCGGCAAGCACCCGCCGACGCGCTCGACACCGCCGCGCTGCGCTCCTGCTTCTGGCAGTTCAGCCGCGACCCGGCCAACCGGTTCGACTGCAAACGGTGGGGACCGCGGGTGCGTGACATCGTCGCGCCGACCGCGCGGGTACTAGTGAACGCGACCGTCACCCATATCGATACCGATACCACCGGCGCGCATGTGAATTCGGTCGAGGTGACCGGAGCGGGTGGCCGTGTACGCACTGTCGAGGCGCGGGTGTTCGTGCTGGCCGCGGGTGGAATCGCGACACCACGGCTGCTGCTGGCGTCGCGGCGCACCGTCGCGGGCGGGATCGGGAATCGGTACGACCAGGTGGGGCGATGCCTGATGGATCATCGCAGCGGCGTGGTCGCGACGCTGCGCCCCGCGCAAGCCCGGGCAGCGCTCGATCGGTTCGGCAAGTACGTGGTGAAGAGCGCGCGGGGCAAGCACACCTTTCTGCACGGAATGGCGTTGTCGCCCGCGGTGCAGCGGCGCGAGTCGCTGGTGAACTGTGCGCTGTGGTTGCAGGAGATCACCGCCGACGACGATCCGTGGGACTCGGCGAAGCGGTTGTTGCGCGGCCGGGTTCGGTGGCAGGACCTGCGAATCATGCTGTCCGGCAACGGACTTGTGGCCGGCGGTGCGCGGCGCAGATCGGTCGACGGTGCCGGGTTGCCACACCGGCTGGTCCATGTCGAGGTGCGGGCGGTAGTGGAGCAGACACCGGACGCCGACAGCCGGGTACGACTCTCGACGCGCACCGACCCGCTGGGAATGCCGCTGCCGCAGGTGGATTGGCGGATCAGCGATCAGGAGGATCGAACGGTGCGCCGGGCTACAGCTTTGCTCGTGGGCGAGTTCGCCCGGCTCGGGTTGCCCGCGCCGCAGGTAGTTCCCACGGCGTTGCCCGACAGCACCGATCCCCTACCGCTCACCGACTGCGCGCACCCCAGTGGCACCACCCGGATGTCGGCCGACCCCCGGCACGGGGTCGTGGACCAGCACTGCCGGGTGCACGGGGTGGACAACCTCTACATCGCGGGCAGTTCGGTCTTTCCGACGAACGGGCACGTCAATCCGACGTTGACCGTGATCGCGCTCGCGGTGCGTCTGGCCGACACGCTGCGCGCGGCCCTGGCGGCCACTGCTGATTCCCCGATTGCCCGGCGGAACTGAGCGGTGGCCGACTTGTCTGCGGCGAGCCGATGATCTGCTGGTTGTGCCCACTAGGCTGAGCGGGTGCCGGACTCGCCCGCAGAGAACAGTCGTCCGCGGAAGGCCGGGGGTTCGCCCCGGTCAGATCATCCGCATGAGCCGCATACCGAAGGTCTTGCGACCCGGTTGAACTGGTTGCGTGCCGGAGTGCTCGGCGCGAACGACGGCATCGTTTCCACAGCTGGGTTGGTCGTCGGTGTCGCCGCGACCACGAACAACGCCCAGACGATCCTCACCGCGGGCATCGCGGGACTGGTGGCGGGCGCGATCTCGATGGCCGCCGGCGAATACGTGTCGGTGAGCACACAGCGGGATTCGGAGAAGGCGCTGCTCGCCAAGGAACGCCGAGAACTGGCCGACGAACCCGATTTCGAACTGGCCGAGCTGGCCGGGATCTACGAGAAGAAGGGCCTCAGCCCGGCCACCGCGCGCACCGTGGCCGCCGAGCTCACCGCCCACGACGCCTTCACCGCGCACGCAGAGGCCGAACTCGGCATCGACCCGCGCTCGCTGACCAACCCGTGGGCGGCCGCGATCTCCTCGGCGATCGCATTCACCTGCGGTGCGCTGTTGCCGTTGCTGGCGATCGTGTTGCCGCCCACCGCATGGCGGGTACCGGTGACGTTCGCCGCCGTGCTGATCGCCCTCGCGATCACCGGGTCGGTGAGTGCGCGGCTCGGCGGTAGCAATCTCGGACGCGCGGTGCTGCGAGTGGTGGTCGGCGGTGCGCTGGCCATGGCGATCACCTACGGAATCGGTGCCGCCACCGATTCGCTGGGAATCGGCTGAGCCCCGGGCAGGTCGGCGCGAGACCGTGCCGGAAACGGTGCGCGCTCAATGCATCGGGCCGAGGTCGAGCCGGCGGGTGACTCGGTCGACGACATCCGGGGGCATGCCGGGTTCGCGACGAGCGGCTTGGGCTTCCCGACGGCCCGCCTCGGTGACGGCAGCGCGGACCGCACGCATCTGGGAGGCGAGTTTGCGTTCCTTGTCCAGCGTGGCTTTCGCGTCGGCATCGGCTGCCTCGGGATCGGCTTTGGCGGACAGCCGGCGCAGGAGCGCCTTGAGGTCCTCGTAGACGTCCTCCGGAAGGTTGTCGCGGGCGGCGATCGCTTTGAGTTCGGTGAGTTCGGCATTGACGACCCTGGTCCAGAGCGCCTGTTCGACGGCGCGTTCCTGGCGGGTGTCGGCGTGCACCCCGGTGAGGCGGACCACCAGTGGGAGGGTCGGGCCTTGCACGAGCAGGGTGAACAGCACGACCGCGAACGCGATGAACAGGATTTCCGAGCGGGCGGGGAAGTCGGCGCCGGTGTCGAGGGTGAACGGCACGGCCAGTGCCAGCGCCACCGTCGCGACCCCGCGCATGCCCGCCCACCAGGTGACGATCACCTCGCGCCAGGTGAACGGTTCGTCGGTGTTGGGTAGTTTGCTGCTGATCGCCCAGGTGGCCATCAGCCAAGCCAGGCGCAATCCGACGACGACCACGATCACCGCGGCGGTGACCCCGGCCAGCCCGGGCCAGTTGTGTCCGGTGGTGTCGATGACCACCCGCAGTTCCAGGCCGATCAGGGCGAAGGCGAAACCGGTGATGAGCATTTCGGTGATGTCCCAGAACGAGTCGGCGACCAGCCGATAGTCGCGGTCGCCGATTTCGGTCACGGCATCGGTGAGGTACAGCGCGCAGACCAGCACCGCGAGGACCGCCGAGCCCTCCCAGTGCTCGGCGATGCCGTAGGCGGCGAAGGGCAGCAGCAGGCTCACCGCGACCTGACCGGTGGCCGTGTCCAGATACTTGGTGAGCTTGCTGCCGAGCCAGCCGAGCAGCAGGCCGACGGCGACGCCGACCACCGCGGCGATCGCGAAGTCACCGAGCGCGTGCCACGGCGAGAACAGGCCGGTGACCACTGCCTGGATTCCGACCGTGTAGATGACGATCGCGGTGACGTCGTTGAACAGCCCTTCGCCGCCGAGGGTCACGATCAATCGGCGTGGCAGGCCGAGGCTGCCCGCCATGGACGTGGCCGCGACCGGGTCGGGCGGTGCGACCAGGGCGCCGAGCACCAGGCCGGCGGCGACCGCGGTGGCGGGATTCCACGCGTGGAAGACCGCGGTGACCGCGATCGCGGTGACGATCACGAGCCCCACCGCGCGCAACGCGATGATCTGCCAGTTCTCCGCGAACTGCCGCCATGACGTGCGGCGCGCGGCAGCGTAGAGCAGCGGCGGCAGGACCAGGGGCAGGATCAGCTCGGGCGGGATGTGCAGGCTGGGCACGGCCGGAATCAGCGCGAGCAGGCAGCCGAACACTGTCATCAGGATCGACGGCGCGAGACCGAGGCGCGCGCCGAGTGGTTCGGCGAGCACGGCCGCGAGCAGGATCACCAGAGTCAGCACCAACTGGTCCATAGCTGACCAGTCTCACCGACATCGGCGGCACACGGGGATCGACCCGCCGCCGGTCAGGGCCGGACGGCCGCCGCCGGTGGGAGCAGGATCGGCGGGAGGGGGAACGGGAGTTGCAGGACAGGGGGCGGCGGCGGGGGCGGGGGCGGGGCCGGGGCGGGCGCGTCGTCGGCGGGCTCCGGGGCCGTGCCCTCGCTCAGCCGCCGGTCCAGGGCGGCCGGGGTGGGCGCCTCGAAGAGGTCGCGGACGGAGACGG
>NZ_JBHWZY010000260.1:0-8027 GCF_042727815.1 Nocardia sp. NPDC060220 | reverse complement strand
GATTCCCTGAGCGCCTCGATGGTGGTGGCGCGCCTCGGCGCTGCCCTGGATACGCGAGTGCCGGTGCGGTCGGTTTTCGAGGCGCCGACCGTCGGCGGATTGGCCGGTCTCGCCGCGGCGCTCAGCGGTGGGGGCCGGTTGCCTCTGCTGCCGGGAGCCCACCCCGACTCCGTGCCGCTGTCGCTGGCCCAGCAGCGGATGTGGTTCCTGAACCGGTTCGAGCCGGATTCGGCGGTGCACAGCATTCCGGTGATGCTGCGGCTGTCCGGACGGCTGGACACCGAAGCGCTGGCTGCCGCGCTCGCCGATGTGGTCGCGCGCCACGAAGTATTGCGGACGATATATCCAGAAGTCGCCGGTGAGCCGCGCCAGGTCGTTCTCGACGAGACCGCGGTGCCGGTGCGGGCGGTGCGAGTGCCCGCAGATTCCGTCCAGGAAGTGGTGGGCGAGTTCGTGCGGCGTGGATTCGATGTGACCGTCCGGGTGCCGATGCGAGTGGGCTTGTTCGAGCTGGGCGCCGAGCGCGACAGTGACACAGGAGAATTCCTGCTGGTGCTAGTGGTCCATCACATCGCGGGCGATGGTCAGTCGATGGGGCCACTGGCGCGTGACGTGATGGTGGCCTATGCCGCGCGACTGGCCGGGCAGGCACCGCTGTGGGAGCCGCTCGCTGTGCAGTACGCGGATTTCGCGTGGTGGCAACGGCAGATGCTGGGGGCCGCGGACGATCCGGCGTCGTTGATGTCGGAGCAGTTGGAGTTCTGGCGCTCGACGCTCGCGGGTGCACCGGACCGGCTGGAACTTCCGGCGGACCGCCCTCGCCCGGCCGTCGCATCGCTGTCGGGAGGCCGGGTACCGGTGGAGATCGGTGCGAGGCTGCACGAGCGGCTGATCGCGCTGGCACGGTCGAGGGGGTCGTCGCTGTTCATGGTGATGCACGCGGCGCTGGCAGCGGTGTTGGGGCGGCTCAGCAGCAGCGATGACGTCGTGATCGGCACCCCGGTCGCGGGACGGGGCGAGCCTGGTCTCGACGATCTGGTGGGGATGTTCGTGAACACGCTGGCCTTGCGGACCCGCGTGGATACGGGCGAGCCGTTCGCCGAGTTGCTGATGCGCACCCGGCAAACGGACCTGCTGGCGTTCGAGCACGCGGACGTGCCGTTCGAGCGGGTCGTGGAGGAGTTGAACCCGGAGCGATCGGCGGCACGACATCCGTTGTTCCAGGTGGCCTTGGCATTCCAGAACGTGTCGACGATCGAAGTGGTGCTGCCCGACGTCCGGGTGGCCCGGGCAGAGGTGGATACCGAGGCGATCCAGTTCGATCTGCAGCTGGTGCTGTCCGATTCATCCGCGCAGGGTATGTCGGGAATGTTGACCTATGCTCGGGATCTGTTCGACGAGGTGACCGCAGCGGCGATCGTCCGGCGGCTGGTGCGGGTACTGGAAGCCGTCGCCGACGATCCGGCCGTAGTAGTCGGCGATATCGACTGGCTGGAAGCCGACGAGCGCTCGGCGCTCACCTCGCGGGTCGGGGCGCACACCGTGGCGGCGCTGGAACCGTCCGGATTGCTGCCGGAGGTGTTCACCTCGGCCGTCCGGGACAACGGCGACGGTATCGCCGTCGTCGCGGGGGATGCCACGCTGTCGTATACGCAGCTGGACGAACGATCGAGCCGGCTGGCGAGGGTGCTGATCCGCCGTGGCGCCGGACCGGAGAATCCGGTCCTGGTGGCAGCAGCGCGGTCGGCGGAGTCGGTTGTCGCGTGGTGGGCGGTGGTGCGGTCGGGTGCGGCATACGTGCCGGTCGACCCGAGCTACCCCGACAGCCGGATCGAGCAGATGGTGTCGGATTCCGGTGCGACGCTGGGGGTTACGGTGTCGTCGGTGCGTGCCCAGCTGCCCGATTCGGTGGACTGGATCGTGCTCGACGACCCGGCCGTCGCCGCGCGGATCGACGCGGCGGCGAGCGGCCCGATCGGCGACGACGAGCGGACGCGGCCGTTGCGGGCCTCGGATGTCGCCTACGTGGTCTTCACCTCCGGATCCACCGGAGTGCCGAAGGGCGTCGCCATCACACATTCCGGCATCGCCGGCTTCGTCGCGGGGCGGCGCGCCGACCGAGAGCTGCGGCACACGTCCAGGGTGTTGCATTTCGCGTCGCCGTCGTTCGACGCCGCGGTGATGGAGATCCTGATCGCGGCCAGTCGAGCCGGTGCGCTCATCGTGGCGCCGACGGGGATCTACGGCGGCGACGAGCTGGCCGAGTTCTTGCGCGTGCAGCGGGTCACCCACGCCTTCATCACCCCGGCCGCGCTCGCGTCGGTGGATCCGGCCGGGCTCGACGACCTGCGGATGGTGTTGTCCGGTGGTGAGGAGGTCCCGGCGGATCTGGTGAGCCGATGGGCGGGCACCGACGTCGCGGGCGCCCGGGAGTTCCAGGTGCTGTACGGGCCGACCGAGGCCACGATGCTCGCCACGGCGACGCGCGCGCTGCAACCGGATGATCGGCCGACGATCGGTGTCCCGCTGCCGGGGATCCAGGCACTGGTCCTGGATGACCGGCTGCGGCCGGTGCCGGTGGGGGTGGCCGGAGAGTTGTATCTCGCGGGTCCGGCGCTGGCGCGCGGGTACCTGAACAGGGCGGCTCTCGACGCAGTGCGGTTCGTGGCGCTCGCGTTCGGGGAACGGGGACGCCGCATGTACCGGACCGGTGATGTGGTGCGCTGGAAGGCCGACGGCGATCTGGAGTTCCTGGGGCGCAACGATTTCCAGGTGAAGATCCGTGGCTACCGGGTAGAGCTGGGCGAGATCGACGCGGTGCTGAACGCCCAGGCGGAGGTGGCCTACGCGGTCACGGTGCCGTGGCGTGCGGGCACCGGTCCGGCACAGTTGGTGTCCTACGCGGTCCCCGAAACCGGCGCGAGCATCTCGGGCGAACAGTTGCGCGCGGCATTGGTCGAGGCGCTGCCGTCGTACCTGGTGCCCGCCGCGGTGATGATCCTCGACGCGATCCCACTGTCGCCGAATGGAAAGCTCGACCGCGCGGCCCTGCCCGCACCCGTCGTCCAGGCCAAGCGGTTCCGGGCACCGGTGTCACCGGCGGAGGAAATAGTGGCGGGTGTCTTCGCCGACGTCCTCGGTAACGACGGTCCCGTCGGCGCCGACGACGACTTCTTCGACCTCGGCGGCAACAGCCTGGTGGCCACCCGGGTAGCCGCGCGGATCGGTGCCGCGCTCGACGTGACCATCCCGGTGTCGATGATCTTCGAAGCGCCGACGGTCGAGAGGTTGGCCGCGCGCGCCGAATCGCACGCCGATACCGGTCGGGTAGCGCTGACCGCGCAGCCGCGGCCGCGGCGAATCCCCCTGTCGTACGCACAGCAGCGGATGTGGTTCCTGAACCGGCTCGAGCCCGGCTCGGCCGCTTACAGCATTCCGATGGTGCTGCGGCTGTCCGGACAGCTGAATCTCGACGCGTTGCGCGCGGCGATCGAGGATGTCCTGGATCGGCACGAAGTACTGCGGACCGTATACCCGTATGCCGAGGGCGAGCCGTCGCAGGTGGTCCTTTCCGCCGCTGACGCGTATCCGCCGCTGACCGTGACCTCGGTCGCGGAACCCGAACTGGCCGAGTCGTTGTCGGCGTTCGTCTCGACGGTGTTCGATGTGACGGTCGAGGCGCCGGTGCGGGTGCGGTTGTTCGAGCTCGGGCGGGACGAGTGGGTCTTGGCCGTGGTGGTGCATCACATCGCCTGCGACGGGTCCTCGCTCGGCCCGCTGGCACGGGACATGATGACGGCGTACACAGCTCACCTGCTCGGGGAGTCGCCGAGTCGGCCGCCGTTGCCCGTGCAGTACGCCGACTACGCGATCTGGCAGCGGACGGTATTGGGGGCCGAAGACGATCCCCAGTCGCTGCTCCGTGCCCAGATCGACTACTGGACCCTCGAGCTGGCCGAGCTCCCGGTATTGCTGGGGCTGCCGACCGATCGACCGCGTCCGCCCGTGCAGACCCATGCGGGCGCGAGCGTGCCGATCACTGTCGGTGCCGATCTGCACGCGGGATTGCAGCAGGTCGCGCGAGAACACAACACGACGCTGTTCATGGTCTTCCATGCCGCGCTGGCGGCCACGCTGGCCCGGCTGGCCGATACGGACGATATCGCGATCGGCACTCCGTTCGCCGGACGCGGCGAGCCCGAACTCGACGATCTGGTCGGGATGTTCGTCAACACCCTGGTGCTGCGGACCCGGTTGACGCCGGGGATGACGTTCACGCAGCTACTCGAACACCAGCGGGGGACCGATCTGGCCGCGTTCGGGCACGCCGATGTTCCGTTCGAGCGGCTGGTGCAAGAGCTGAACCCGGTGCGGTCGCACGCCCACCATCCACTGTTCCAGGTGATGCTGGCATTCCAGAACGTCGGCGGGGCCCAGTTCGAACTTCCGGGGCTCTCGGCGTCCGCCGTGACAGCCGACACCGACATCGCGCTGTTCGATCTGCTGATCACGATGTCGGATTCCTATGACTCCGCCGGTGACCCGGCCGGCATCAGCGGCGGGGTGATCTACGCGAGCGACCTCTTCGACGCCACGACAGCGACAGCGATCGTCGATCGCCTGCTGCGATTGCTCGGCGAACTGGTGACCGATGCGACACAGCCGGTGCGCGAAGTGGATCTGCTCGGCGACGATGAGCGCGAAACCATCCTGACGCAGTGGAATTCGACCGATTACAGCCTCCAGCCGGAGGAGACGCTCCCCTCCCTCTTCGCTCACTCCGTGCTGGCGCGAGCGGACCGGCCCGCGGTGACAGCCGGAGAGCAGACATTGACCTATGCGGAATTCGCGTCCCGCGTCAATCGGTTGGCGAGGTGGTTGATCTCCCGCGGAGTGGGGCCGGAGTCGTTGGTGGCGCTGCGGATGCGGCGTTCACTGGACCAGGTCGTCACCATCTACGCGGTGCACGCCGCCGGGGGCGGATACCTGCCGGTCGATCCGGACCTGCCGGCAGACCGCATCGACTACATGCTGTCCATCGCCGCACCGGCGCTGGAGCTGTCGTCCCTCGATGGGCTGGAGCTGTCGGGATTCGATGACGGGCCGGTCACCGACGCCGATCGGCTCGCGCCGCTGCGATCGCACAATGTCGCGTACGTGATCTTCACCTCGGGGTCGACCGGGCGCCCGAAAGGCGTCGCGGTATCGCACTGTTCAGTGGTCAACCAGGTGCGGTGGGTCAACGAGACCTACGCGTTGACGCCGAAAGACGTCGCGCTGCTGAAGTCCCCGGCTACGTTCGACATGTCGGTGTGGGAGTTGTTCGCGCCGCTGGCGGTGGGCGCGCGGCTGGTGATCGCGCGAGCCTACGGGCATACCGACCCGGCCTATCTCGCCGAAACCATTGCCGCCCAGCGGGTCACGGTCGCCGCGCTGGTGCCGTCGATGGTGGCGGTACTGGCGGACATGGCGCCCGCGCAGTCGCTCGAGTCGGTGCGGACGCTGTTGGTGGGCGGTGAGGCATTCGACCCCGAGACGGTGGCCGCGGCACGGCGAATGGTGCCCGGGGTCGAGTTGCACAATCTGTACGGGCCGACCGAATGCACCGTGTGCTCGACCGCGCATCGGGTGAGCGAAGCCGAGAGCGCGACCATGCCGATCGGCTCACCGGTATGGAACACGCGGGCATACGTCCTCGACAACCGGTTACATCCGGTACCGCCCGGCGTCGCCGGGGAGCTGTACCTGGCGGGCACCCAGCTCGCGCGCGGCTACCAGTCACGCCCGGGCCTCACCGCGGAACGGTTCGTGCCCGACCCGTACGGCGACGGCAGGCGCCTGTACCGCACCGGCGACTTGGTGCGCTGGCGCCGGACCGGCGAATTGGATTACCTGGGCCGCACCGATTTCCAGGTGAAGCTGCGTGGCCTGCGCATCGAACTCGGCGAAATCGAGGCAGTACTCGCCGAGCATCCCAGCGTCGCGCGGGCGATCGCGGTGGTGCGCCCCATCGGTACGATGGAGCACCTCGTCGGCTACCTCGTGCCTGTCGCGGGTGGCACGGTCGATACCGCGGCGGTGGCCGCGCACGCGGCGACGAAACTGCCCGACTACATGGTGCCCGCCACGATGATGGTGCTCGACTCGGTGGCCTTCCACTCGTCGGGCAAGCTGGACCGTCTGCGGCTACCGGAGCCGGTGCTCTCGGTAGCGGAGTTCAGGGAGCCCTCGTCGTGGCTGGAAGGCGAGGTCGCACGGGCCTTCGGAACGGTGCTCGGCGTGGATCGGGTGGGCGCCGACGACGACTTCTACGCATTGGGCGGTAACTCGCTGAAGTCGGTGCAAGTGGTGAGCGAGTTGCGCAAGGAACTCGACTACGAGGTGCCGATCAGCTGGATGCTGTCCGATCCCTGCCCGGCCGACCTGGCCAAGCGGATCGAATCCAGAATCCGCTCCGGTTCGACCGTCGACGGGACCGATGCCGGCTTCGACACGCTGTTGCCGATCCGGACCGATGGTGACCGAGCGCCACTGTTCTGTATCCACCCGGCCGTCGGCCTGTCGTGGTGCTACCGCACACTCGACCGCTACCTCTCCGACGGCCGACCGATCTACGGCATCCAGGCGCCACAGATCGGCGGTGAGATCCCCGGTCCGACATCGATCGAAGAAATGGCAGCACGCTACTTCGACGAGATTCGCGCGGTTCAGCCACACGGCCCCTATCACCTCCTCGGCTGGTCACTGGGTGGTGCGATCGCCCATGCCATTGCCGTCGAGATGCGCGCCGCCGGTGAACAGGTCGCGCTGCTGGCACTGTTGGACGCCGAAGTCGGCGGTGTCGACGAATCGACGCTGCGCGCCGTGACGGCCGGCGAGCTGATCAGCAATCTCGGCCCGGTCATGGGCGTCGATTTCATCGACCCCGATGCGACAGCCGAGGAGGCTGCCGACCTGATCGAACGACATCTGGGAAGCAGCCTCGGCATCGACGCCGCACGGATCCAGCGCCTGACCGATGCCTACAACCTGGCGGTCCGGGCAGCCGGTGCGTGGCGTCCGGCGGTCTTGGACAGCGACATGCTCTATTTCACCGCGACACGCGACAGGCGATCCGACGTCGCGGGTCACGAGGGATGGGCGCGGGTGGTCCGCGGGCAGGTGTCGAGCTTCGACATCGATGCAGCCCACCTCGAGATGACCCAACCAGGTGCGATCGCCGAGATCGCCCGGATTCTCAACGCGCGACTGGATCAATGACCGTGTGAGGTCCGCCCACACGCTCCGGTTGCGAGGCCGACCTGGTCGCCTGCTATTTTGAACGTTGTTCAATTGTGTAGCGAAGGATGTCCGCCGTGCCCGAAGTCGAGAAATCCCCGAAGTGGGCAGCCACCTTCACCGCACGGGACATGGCGCAGATCGCGGTGTTCGCCGCCCTGATCGCCGCGCTCGGCCTGCCCGGCGCGATCACCGTCGGGTTCAGCGGGGTACCGATCACGCTGCAGACGCTCGGAGTGATCCTCACCGGCGCGATCCTGGGCGCGCGTAAGGGCACGGCCGCGGTGGCGGTGTTCATCGCACTGACCCTGATCGGGCTGCCGCTGCTGTCCGGCGGCCGCACCGGACTCACCGCGCTGGCCTCTCCGACGGCGGGTTACCTGATCGGCTGGATTCCGGCGACGCTGGTCATCGGTCTGTTGACCGCGATGATCCTGCCGAAGTATCCGATCGTGTTCGGTCTGCTGATCAACGCACTCGGCGGCATCGTGATCATCTACCTGTTCGGCACCGCGGGACTGCTGGTGCGCACCGATCTCAGCCCGTGGGCGGCGGTGTCGACCAACTTCGCGTTCATCCCGGGTGACCTCGCCAAGGTCGTGATCGCCACGGTCGTCGCCAAGGGCGTGCATCGCGCGTATCCCGGGCTGATCCGTGGCTGATCGCCGCGCGTCGTGAGCGAGATCGTCGTCGACGCGGTGGGGCATCGTTTCGGTGACCGGACCGTGCTGCGTGAGATAAATCTGCGG
>NZ_JBHWZY010000259.1:0-8039 GCF_042727815.1 Nocardia sp. NPDC060220 | reverse complement strand
GATTCACCCCGCAAGGATTCCTCGACGGGTGGGGTCCGGTGTTCTTCTTCGCCATGATCTTCGCGATCGCGATGGACTACACCGTGTTCCTGCTGGCAAGCGCCAAAGAACAGTTCGAACGCACCGGGGATGCCCGGACCGCGGCGGTGGAAGGGCTGGCCCATTCCGGGCGGGTCATCTTCGCTGCGGCGGCGGTCATGGTCGCGGTGTTCTTCACCTTCGCCCTCGCCGAGCCGCTGCCGCCGAAGGAAATGGGCATCATCCTCGGTGTCGCGGTCCTGCTGGATGCCCTTATCGTCCGGCTGGTCCTGCTGCCGGTCATCCTGCGGCTCACCGGGCGCGCGGCCTGGTGGTCACCGGCCTGGATGCGTCGGGTGCTTCCGCGAATCAGTTTCGCTCATCACTGACACACCTGCAGTAATACCCCCGGGGGTATTGTGGGTGGTCGGACGGATATGAAGGAGAATGCCGTGGTCGGCGACGAAGACAGCATTGCCCAGGTTCTCAACCGGCTGCGCCGGGCACACGGACAGCTCGCCGGGGTGATCACCATGATCGAGCAGGGCCGTGACTGCAAAGACGTGGTCACCCAGCTTGCCGCGGTCTCACGCGCCCTGGATCGGGCGGGGTTCAAGATCCTGGCTACCGGGCTACGTGAATGCCTCGATGAATCGAAAGAGTCCGGTGACCCGTTGACCGTCGCCGAACTCGAAAAACTGTTCCTCGCCCTGGCCTGACCCGGGAACCATCCTGGGCGAGGGCGGATCCGAGAAAGGGAGATCCATGTCGACCTCACCGCTGACCGGCAGAAGCTGGACCATTGCCCGGCTGGTGCCGTTGCTGGCCGGGACCCTGGTCCTGGTCGGCACCGCGGCGGCCGCGACGATATCGGCGTGGTGGCTGATCGTGCCGGCACTGGTGGGAGCCAACCTGCTGCTCTACAGCGCGGTGGGTTGGTGCCCGGCCACGCTGCTTATGCGCCGCGCGGGGATCACCTCGGGCGTCTGCTCACCCGAACTCTCCTGAAATCTTACGCAAGGAAGGTGATTACGTGATGGACATCGCCCTGTCGACCACATTGCACACCGGCTTCGACCGCGCCGTGGACGCGGTCCGGGAAGCTCTGGCCGAGCAAGGATTCGGCATCCTCACCGACATTGACATGGCGGCCACGATCAAGGCCAAACTCGGCCACGATATGGAGGACTACCGCATCCTCGGCGCCTGCAACCCGCCTCTGGCGCACCAGGCGGTCGGCATCAACCGCCAGATCGGGCTGCTGCTGCCTTGCAATGTCGTCGTGCGCCGCGACCCGCACGACACCGAGCTGATCCACGTCGAAGCCATGAACCCCGAGCTCATGGTCGAGGTCACCAGCGACGCGCGACTGCGCCCGGTCGCCGCGGACGCCGCGGCCCGCTTGGCAGCCGCACTCGAGACTCTCGACCGGCACGCAGGCCCCGGCCCTTCGCAGCGGTGAATGCAGTCGGCGTGCACGCTCAGGGCGAGGCTGCGATTGAAGCCGACATGGACTTCTCGGTCCAGGGCACCGGGTGTAGTGGATCGTGGCCGTGCAAAGTGGAGCGCTCGACGGTGAACCTGGCCGCGGCGGGCGTTTGCGTGTCGGAGGATCGAGCTGCACCTCATCGTCCGCCCCGATCCGGTCCTCGCGCCGCGCACCGTCTACGAGGCCAAGGCCGGTCGCTGGCTCCAACAGTGGCCCGAATTGACCGTCATGCCCTGGCCGACATCGGCACCCACATCTCGAGCAACTTGATATATGCAGACAAACTTCGACAGAACGCAATGTGGCACTCGGTGGTTGTGCCCGCCGTACGGCACCGCTGGTGGCAGGAACATTCGAAACCTGCGCTATCCCTCTTCAGTTGGGTCCGCCAGCTTCCTGTAATGCCGAACTATCGCGCATCGCGGTTGGCGCCCTACCTCAGAGATTGCGCGGAGCGACCAGCCCTGATTCGTAGGCCAAGACGACGAGTTGGGCGCGGTCGCGGGCGTGGAGTTTGGTCATAGCTCGGTTGATATGGGTTTTCGCGGTGAGCGGGCTGATGACCATACGGTCGGCGATCTCCTCGTTGGACATGCCTTGGGCAACGAGAGTGACGGCCTCGCGTTCACGGCCGGTCAGTTTGTTCAGCTTCGTCGCATTGCCGGTGCTCAGCGGCTGAGAGACGTACCGGTTGATCAGCCGACGGGTGATCGAGGGTGCGAGCAGAGCATCACCGCGGGCAGCGACGCGAACGGCATGCAGAAAGTCCTCCGGCAGAATGTCTTTGACGAGGAATCCGGCGGCGCCTGCCCGCAGAGCGTTGAAGACGTACTCGTCCAGGCCGTAGTTGGTGAGGATGACAACGTGCACCTCGGCCAATGCGGGGTCTGCCGCGATCTGCCGTGCCGCCTCGATACCGTCGAGGACGGGCATCTGGATGTCGATGAGCGCGATGTCGGGTAGGTACTGGCGAGCCAGAGCCAGGGCCTCGCTTCCGTCGGCGGCCTCGGCCACCACTGTGATGTCGTCTTCGAGGTCGAGCAGAGCCCGGAATCCGCTGCGAATCAATGGCTGGTCGTCGACGAGCAGGACACGGATCATGAGGGATCAACGGGCAGTTCGGCGTGGACGGAGAAGCCGCGTTCTGGCTGGGGCCCGGCGTGCAGGCGCCCGCCGAGAGCTGTGACGCGTTCCTGCATTCCGAGCAGGCCGACACCGTGTACCGCCCCGCTGCCCGGCCGCAATCCACCGTCGTCATCGACGCGCACGATCACCGCGTCGGGGCGGTAGTCGATGCGGACCGAGGCCGTCACGGCGTGTGCGTGCCGGGAGATGTTGGTCAGCGATTCCTGCACGATTCGATAGACGGTGCGGTCCAGCGCGGCCGGTAACGTCGGGTTTTCTCCTGTGATGGTCAACGTGGCGTCCAAACCCGTTGCGCGAGCACGTTCCACCAGTTCTGGAACGTGGCCGAGTCCGTGCCGAGATGCGTTGACGTCCTCGCGCAGGGCTTCCAATGTCGCGCGAAGTTCCCGGGCCGCTTCCCGGCCGGCTTCCCGGATCGCCAGCAGTGTCTCGGGCACGTGTTCGCCTTTCTTGTGGGCGACGTGTACCGCGGCCTCGGACTGGATCTTGATGACCGAGATCTGGTGAGTGAGCGAGTCGTGCAGTTCCCGTGCGATATGCAACCGCTCCTCGTCCGCGCGGTGTCGTGCGGTCTCCTCGCGGGTGCGTTCGGCTTCTTCGGCGCGCCGCTCGGCTTGGCGCAACGCCTCGCCGGCCGCGCCGGCAGCGACCAGCCAGGCCAGTTGCAGCGCATCGCGTGCGTGGGTGAATGCCTCGCCCACAGCCCAGTCGGGGTGGGCGAGCAGCATTGCGAGGGGCAGCGTGAGCACGAGCAGTATCGAACCCGCCACCGCGACCAGTCGCTGCCCGGCCCGGACTGTGGCGTAGACCGCGACCAGGAACCCGATCGCGGGGACATCGAAACCGGTGGCCTGATAACCCAACACAGCCGAACCCGACATCGCCAGAACGGCGACAGGAGCCTGGCGGGCCATCGCGAGCGAGAGCCCGGCGATCGTCAACAGCGCATAGCCCAGCACGTCGAGATCGGCAGGGTCACGGTGCGCACTCAGCCCGGTGACCAGCAGCACGGCCGTGACCGCGACGGCGACCGCCCCGTCCGCGATGTCGATCCGCGCCCTGCTCATGGGTGCACCCTAGTCGCAATCGCATAGCAGCAAATCCGGCGGACAGACGATCAATCGTCTACTACGAACGCAGTAATTCCGCAGCGGCTACGGCAGCTGCGGCAGTCGGCTGCCGCACCGATGGCAGCGCGAATTGTCTACCCCTGCACGATGATCAGCGATCGCCAGGCGGACATGATGAAGCGGAATCGAGCCACCGAACGTTTGAAGGAGCACCCGATGTCCGCCCGCCATCTCCCTGCCGTCGTTGCAACAGCGCTGTTCGCGAGTATCGCGGTTGCTGCACCAGCCACAGCTTCGATCCACCACAGTGCCGCCGCCACCGGACTGACCTCCGGTCGACTCGGACCCACCTCGACTGCGCTGCTAGGACTGATCGCCGTGGTATTCGGCGTCCGTGTGTTGGCTCGGGTCGGCCGAAACGGTCCCGGCAACATCCGGAACCAGGCAGTGCTGACGCTGGTCTCAGGGCTGATCAGCCTGGCTCTGGGGAGCTGGTTCGCGGCCACCGCCGAGGGCGGCCCAGGTACCGGCAACGGGATAGTCGGGGCCTGGGCCGCCATGGTGTTCGGATTGGTCGCGCTGGTCCTCGGCGCGCTGGCACTGAACCGATTTCGCAGTGTCGACCGCATCGGCTGAGCTCGCGCAGTTCGAGTATTCGACTGCTATCGAGGTCGCTGGGCATCAGCGTGCGGCGGGCGAGGGAGACGAGCGCCTCGAGGACCACGACCGCGAGGCGCAGATCATCAATGCTGTTCTGGCGCCGTGGGCCTGCGCTCGGCGGGTTGGAACAACTCGATCAGGTTGCCGGCGGGGTCGGCGAGCAGGATCTGGCTTCCGCCGGGACCGGTGACGGTCTCGGTGCGGAATTCGACGCCGTCGTTCCTGAGGCGGGTGATCTCGGCGTCGAGGTCTTCGACGACGAGGTGGATGCGATTGGCGCCGGGAGTGGTGATGTCGGCGGGGGTGACACGCGCACCGGAACTTGCCGGTCCGGACAGCAAGAGGCGCAATGATCCTCGGATGACGTCGGCGAAGGCGGGTGCGGCGTTGATGTGCACGGTGAAACCGAGATGACCGGTATAGAACGCGATGGCGGCTTCTACGTCATCGACGAGATAGCGGACGCCGACGAATTCGGTGGCTGAGGTCATGGCGCGCTTCCTTTCGAGGGGGTGTCGAGGGTTCCTCCAGTCAGTGGCGCTCTTCGAGCCCGACAGCTTCTCGTAGCCGATCCGCGGCCGCCCGGAGTTCGGGATCAGTGGACGCGGAGGATTCCAGGAGTGCGGCCAATGCCTCGGCGATGACATTGAGTTTCTCTTGCGCGGCCTCGCTCGCGCGGCGGCCGGCGTTTTCGAGCAGCACCACCAACAGCAGCGTGAAAACGCTCGCAACGGTGTGAATGGCAACCTGCCACGTTTTGAGGTCCGTCCACCACGGCAAGCTGATCAGCCACGCCGTGACGATTCCAGCGCAGATGAAGAAGAACGGAGCCTGACTCACGCGCAGTTCGGCCTGTTCGACGAACCGGTCGAAGGGCGAACGGCGGTCACCCCCGCCACGGCTGCGCGCGGCTTCGCTGCGGCGCTCCATCATCGAATTCTAGTCGCATCTACCCCCTGTCGCAGCCGGACTGATATCGCGGTCGGACATTCCTTTATCTGTTCACTTGGACAGATAAAGGGCGTAGTGTTCTGATAGGTGAACGGCAGCACCGTGGCAATGCATATGAGCGACGGGATCGTCGATGCGCCGACGTCGCTGATCTTCGCGGGGATCGCGGCGGTGGGGCTCGGGCTCGCGAGCTGGCGGGCGCGCGCCGAACTCGACGAGCGCGCGGCGCCGATGGCCGGGCTGGTGGCCGCGTTCATCTTCGCGGTCCAGATGGTGAACTTTCCGATCCTGCCCGGTGTGAGTGGGCACCTGCTGGGTGGGGCGCTGGCCGCGATTCTGGTCGGGCCCTACCTCGGGGCGTTGTGTGTGGCGGTGGTGCTGGTCGTGCAGGCGCTGCTGTTCGCCGACGGCGGGCTGACCGCACTCGGCACCAACATCACGAACATGGCCCTGATCGGTGTCGGCGCGGGATACCTCGTCGCTCGGGCCGGGACCGCGTTGCTGCGGCGGCGCAGCGACACGGGGGTGGGTGTCGTGGCATTCGCCGCCGCGTTCGTCGGAACCCTGTGTGCCGCGATGGGTTTCGTCGTCGAGTACGCAATCGGCGGGGCCGCGGGTTCCACGGTCGGGGCGGTCGCGGGGTACATGTTCTTCACTCACGCGTTGATCGGGATCGGTGAAGGCATCATCACCGCGATCACGGTGGTGGCGGTGGTGAGCGCACGACCGGATCTGGTCTATGTTCTGCGTGCCGCTGGGCCGGTGTCCACGTCGGCGTCTCCCGTTCGTCTGCGAGTGTCCTTCACCGGCTTCCTGTGGGTGTTCGCCGCGGCCGCGGTGCTCGTCGCCGGCGGGCTGTCCTATGCCGCGAGTTCACAGCCCGACGGGCTCGACGCCACCACCCGACGCGGGTGCACCACGGTCGAGGTGAACGGGGTTGAGGAACTGCACGGTGAGTGCATCGCGCGCAGCGCCGAGGAACACCGGTTCGCCGGTTCTCCGCTGGCGGACTACGCGATCGACGGCAACAGTGATCTGGCCGGTCCGGCAGGCGTGGTCGGCGTCGGGGTCGCCTTCGCCGTGCTGTTCGCGGTGGTCCGGATCGGCCGAAGAGGATCGCGTTCCGGGGGTCGGCGCGACGACGTCGCGGCGCGGTCGGATGCGGAGCCGGAGTAGGTGAGCGCCGCGGTCCACCGGCTGTATCTGGCGGGGAATTCACCGGCGCATCGGGCACCGACCGAGGTCAAGATCGTGTGCGTGGTGGTTGCGGTGTTCGCGGTTGTGGCGACACCACGAGAGTTGTTGTGGCCGTTCGCCTGTTATGCCCTGGGCTTGGTGGCGCTGTGGCGGTGGTGGGGAATCGGGTTGCGCTGGATCGGGCCGCGTCTGCTCATCGAGTTGCCGTTCGTCGTGTTGGCGATCCTGCTGCCTTTCGCCGCCGGGGAACCCCGCACCGACATCTTCGGGCTGTCGCTGTCGGTGACCGGCCTCTACGCAGCGTGGGGCATCATCGCGAAAGGCACTATCGGCGTGGGCATCTCACTGACCTTGGCCGCGACGACGAGCGTGCGCTCCTTGCCCGAAGGGCTGACGCGGCTGCACGTGCCCGGCACGATCGTCATGATCGTGGTCCTGATGCTGCGCTATGTCGACGTGCTGGTCGCCGAGGCGGCGCGGATGCGGCTGGCCCGGATCTCCCGCGGCGACGACCCACACACCCTGCGCCAAGCTGGTGCGACCGCACGCGGCGCGGGCACCCTGTTCCTGCGATCCTATGAACGCGGCGAACGGGTCCACCTGGCCATGCTGTCGCGCGGATTCGACGGCACCGTGCCCGATGTCGGCACCCCGCCCGCCACCGGCAGGCAGTGGCTGCTCGGCAGCCTGCCCGCGGCCGCCGCGATCGCTGTCTGCGCGGGTGCTTGGATGGTGCGGTGACCGAACCGACGGCGCCGGCGGTGCGTGTGGTCGAGCTGACCTTCGCCTATCCCGACGGGACCGGCGCACTGAACGGGGTGAATCTGCAGATCGCGCCGGGGGAGCGGGTGGCCGTCCTCGGGCCCAACGGCGCGGGCAAATCCACCTTGATGCTGCACCTGAACGGGGTGCTCACCGCCACATCGGGGCAGGTGCACATCGGCGGTATGCGGCTGGACCGCAACAGTGTTCGCGCCATCCGGCAGCGGGTCGGGGTCGTGTTCCAGGACCCCGACGACCAACTGTTCATGCCGACCGTCGAACAGGATGTCGCGTTCGGTCCCGCCAACTTCGGTGTCCGCGGCGAAGCCCTCGCCGAACACGTCCGCGAGGCGCTCGCCGCGGTAGGAATGACCGACAGGGCCGGGCGTTCACCGGCGCACCTGTCGCTCGGGGAACGCCGCCGCGCCGCGCTGGCCACGGTGCTGTCGTGCCGACCGGAGGTCCTCGTTCTCGACGAACCGGCCGCCAACCTCGATCCGGTGGCACGTCGCGAACTGGCCGAGATCCTGCTGTCGCTGCCCACCACCATGCTCGTGGTGACCCACGATCTGCCCTACGCGCAACGGATCTGCGAGCGGGTCGTCATCCTCGACGCCGGTGAAGTCGTCGCCGACGGCCCCACCGCCGACATCCTCGGCGATGCCGCGCTGCTCGCCGAACACCGACTCAGCTGAGCGTTCATCCGTCGGCCGGCCATCGCGTCGGAGGGTTGCCCAGGAGTAACC
>NZ_JBHWZY010000258.1:0-8053 GCF_042727815.1 Nocardia sp. NPDC060220 | reverse complement strand
AGGTGCGCGAGCGCCTCGATACTTCCGAAGCCGATGCCGCCCTTGCCTTCGGCGCCTTCTCCGCGACGATGACCCTCGGACGATTCCTCGCGGACAGGGTGACCGGTGCGATCGGCCCGGTCGCCATCGTTCGCTACGGAAGTCTGCTCGCCGCAGCGGGATTCGCGGTGGTCATCGGATCGCCGTGGTTGCCACTCACCCTGCTCGGCTGGGCGATGTGTGGCCTCGGCCTGGCGGGCGGCGTCCCCCAGATCTTCTCCACCGCGGGCAATCTCGGCGGCACGACAGCAGCCACGGACATGTCGCGCGTCTTCACCATCGGCTACCTCGGCCTGCTCGCGGGCCCCGCGATGATCGGCTGGCTCACCGCCGTGATCCCGCTCACCGCGGCGCTGACCGTTCCGCTGGTCCTCACCCTGGCCTGCGCGGCCACGGCGAACGTCGTCAGTCGGTGAAGGTGATCCGGACCGAGACCGGCGTGCTCTGCAATGCGCGGAAGGTGGCCGCGGTCAGCCCGGCGAACACCGGATTGGGTGCGAAGGTGCGAGCCCGCGCGACGACATCGTCGGCCGGGCGCAGCTCCGCGGTCCCGGTTCGCCACCGCTTCCCCTGGCGGACCCGCACTGTCGGTTCCGCGCCGATATTGGCGGCCCACCCCGACCTGGTCCCGTGCTGGCTGATCACCCACGCGCCGCTGTCGTCGAACGCCACCGAGACCGGCACCACCCTGGCCTGCCCGGACTTGCGTCCGATCGTCTCGAGCTCGGTCGCGAACGAGGTGCGGATGCCGATCCGGCTCAGCGCGCGGACCGCCGGGTTGGCGACGTAGCGACCCACCGCCCGCTCGACCTCGAACTTGCGCCGCTTCGGGTCCTTGTTGTTCATGGTCGATCCCCTTCTGCTTCGGAACGCGTCGACGCCGTGATGCTTCAGCATGGCCGCTACCGTGAGCCACGGTGTGCGGTCGGGGTCGGGCTCGTCGCCCGCCCCGAGCAGATGCAGCTGATCAGTGTGCCACTGCAGGTCGAGGGCACCTTCGAGGCTCTTGACATTGGACAGTGTGGATACGCGCGCGGGCAGGCGCAGCGAGATCTGCGGGGAATGCAGTCGCGCGGTGCGCTCGTGCAGGATGTCACCCGCGGCATTCGGTGCCACCGCACTCGGCCTGCCGAGGCCGACCACATCGCACTCTCCCGACTCGACCGCGTCGACCATGGCCACGCGGGACCGGAATCCGCCGGTGACGGCCAGCGGCACCGACCCGGCGGCCGCCCGGACCGACTCGGCGTACTCGAGGAAGTACGCCTCGCGCGCGACGGTGCTCGCCGAACGCGCCGCCGGCCTGCCCATCATCGCCGGCGATTCGTAACTGCCGCCGCTGATCTCGATCAGATCCAGTTGCTCGGCGGCGAGGCGGCGCACCACCTCGCGCGACTCTTCCTCGCTGAAGCCGCCGCGCTGGAAGTCCGCGGAGTTGAGCTTGATCGCGACGGCGAACGACGTCGATACCTCGGCCCTGATCGCGCGCACCACCTCCAGCACGAATCGCGCCCGCCGTTGCGGGTCACCACCCCAGCGGTCGTCGCGCTGATTGGCCAGCGGCGAGAGGAACTGTGAGACGAGGTAGCCGTGCGCGCCGTGGATCTGCACGCCGTCGAAGCCCGCGCGCTCGGCGATCCGCGCGGTGGCGGCGAATCGGCCCACGATGTCGACGATCTCGGCGTCGGTGAGCGCGCGCGGCGCCGGGATGCCGGGCAGACCGAGCCCGATCGCCGAGGGCGCTACCGGCTGCGACCGGGTCGCGAGCGGATTCGCCTGCCTGCCGGGGTGATTGATCTGCATCCAGAGCCGGGCGCCACCGTCCTTGGCGGTTCGTGCCCAGCGGCGCAGGTCGTCGAGGTGGCGTTCGTCGGCGATCACGACATTGCCCGGCTCGCCGAGGTGGTCGTGGTCGACCATCACGTTGCCGGTGACCACCAGACCGAAACCGCCGGTGCCCCAACGGCTGTAGAGCCGCTCGAGCCGTTCGTCCGGCGCACCGGCGGCGGTACCGAGCCCCTCGCTGAGCGCGGCCTTCATCAGCCGGTTGGGCAGCACTTGGCCGCACGGCAGGGCGAGCGGATCGCTCAGGGCTGTCATCGTCGGCTCCTCCGCGGATCACGTCGAGTACACCGATCGGTGTACTCACTCGACGGTAGTACACCGATCGGTATACTTCAATCGGACCGATCGAAAGGATGTCGATGGCAGCGCGCGACGGACTCGTCCAGAGCACGATCGACCTGGTGCGCCGCAACGGCGTAGCCGGGACCGGTGTCGCGAACCTGCTCGACCACAGCGGGCTCTCCCGCCGGACTATCTACCTGAACTTCCCCGGCGGCAAGTCCGAGTTGATCACCGAGGCCACCCGAGTCGCGGGCCGGGCGATGACCACGCTGATCGAGACCTTCAGCAAGAACACCAAGCCGGAGGAAACCATCGCGTCGTTCGCCGACGCATGGAAACAAGTCGTCGAATCCAGCGACTTCCTCGCCGGCTGCCCGATCGTGGCCGCGGCACTCGGACGCTCGGAGTCACCCGCGGCGGCCGACGCGGCAGGCGAGGCGTTCGACGACTGGGAGCGGACACTGGAGACCCGGCTCCGCGCGGAGAACATCGACCCCGACACCGCCAGCTCCCTGGCGACGACCGTCATCGCCACGATCGAGGGCGCGGTGGTGATGTCGCTGGCCAAGCACAGCACCGAGCCGCTCGACCGCGTCGGCCGTCACCTCACCGAGCTGGTCAGGGCGCACATCCGCCCCGTCGGCACACCCTGACCCGCACGCCCGACGGCGCTCCGGCCGAGGCCGGAGAGGCCGTCTGCGCACGGGAACGCTAGAGGTACATGCCGACGTCGGTCGAGTGGTCGATGGTGGATCGGATCTGGATCCCGCCGTCGCGGTGGGCGACCAGTTCGGCCAGGGTCGCGCCGTCGGGAAAGCTCGACTCGGCGGGAACGCCGTCCTGGCGGGCCAGCCACTCGTCGGCTTCCGTCGCCGAGAGCCGGCCGACCTCGAGTTGGGCCAGGCAGCGGCCCGGCCGCACCACGGCGGGGTGCAGCCGGGAGAGGTCTTCGTTGGTGGTGATCGCGATCAGCACATTGCGGCCCTGGCCCAGCATGCCGTCGGTGAGATTGAGCAGACGCGAAAGCTTCTGCCCCGCTGCTTCTTTCGCCTCGCCACGGATCAGTTCGTCGCAGTCCTCCAGCACCAGCAGTCGCCAGCGGCCGTCCTCGTCGTCGCCGTCGGCGCCCGCCGCGACTTCCATCAGGTAGCCGGGATTGCTGAACAGTTCTTCTGGATCGACGACACAGTCGACCTGACACCACGGCGCCCACGACCGCGCGAGCGCACGCAGCGCGGTGGTCTTGCCGGTGCCGGGCTCACCGTGCAGCAGCACCAGCCGTCCCTTGATATCGGCGACGCCGAGCCCCATCAATCGCTCCATGCTCGCGGACACCGAGCCGGTGTAGTTGCCACGGATCTCCGCCCACGCGGGCGCCGCGATCTGGCGCCGTCTGCGCGCGGGGCGCCGGACGTCCATGTGCCAGAATCCCATCTCGACCGTGGCTGCACTGTCGCGTGACAGCGATGCCCCATCGGTGGCCTGCGCCAGCACATCGACGGCGAGTTCGTCGCTCACCGCGGTCACTTCGATCGTGGCCGAACCGCTCGCCCACCGCACGGCCCGCAATGCCCAGCCGTCACCGGCCGCGAGCAAGGCGCTGCTGTCGTCGTCGGCGACCGAGCGCACGATCCGCGCGTCGGCGGGCCGCAGCGCCGCGTCGGGGCGCACCCGGTCGAGGTGGGCCTGGCGGGCGAACGGCTGGTCGCCGCGCAGGAACGGGGCAAGGGCGAGCGCGTCGATCGCGTCGCGGGTCGAATAGGTGGAGTCGATGGTCGCCGACCACGGAAACGGCTCGCCCTGATCCTGCGGCTGACGCGGCGAATCGACGAGCCTGAGCTGTTCATTACGTGTGGACACCGAGCCCATGATCGTGGCCCTCGGCCCGGAATGTCCAATGACTTACGACGCGCACCGGCGCGAAAACTCGCTGGCACCGTAGGCGAAGGCGTCGGTACGGTCGTAGGGTGACGTCCACTCAGCGCGACCAGTCCCCGCCGGAATCCACCACGACGGCCGGGATCAAGGAGTGGATCGGACTGGCCGTCCTCGCCCTGCCGACGCTGCTCATCTCGATGGACCTGAGCGTGCTGTACCTGGCGATCCCGCGCATCAGCGAAGCACTCGAACCCAGCAGCTCCCAATTGCTGTGGATCCTCGACATCTACGGCTTCCTGGTCGCCGGCTTCCTCATCACCATGGGCACCCTCGGCGACCGCATCGGCCGGCGCAAACTCCTGATGATCGGCGCATTGGCCTTCGGCATCGCCTCCGTGATCGCCGCGTACTCGACCAGCGCCAACATGCTGATCGGCACCCGCGCGCTGCTCGGCATCGCGGGCGCGACGCTGATGCCGTCCACGCTGGCGCTGATCCGCAACATGTTCCACGACGACCGCCAGCGCACCGCCGCGATCAGCGTGTGGATGACCAGTTTCATGGTCGGCATGGTGATCGGACCGCTCGTCGGTGGCGCGATGCTCGAGAACTTCTGGTGGGGTTCGGTATTCCTGGTGGCGGTGCCCGCGATGGTGCTGCTGCTGGCGACCGGCCCGTTCCTGCTGCCCGAGTACAAGGACCCGAATCCGGGCAAGCTCGACATTCTCAGCGCGGTCCTGTCACTGCTGTCGGTGATGGGCGTCATCTACGGCATCAAGGAGCTCGCCAAGGACGGCTGGTCGATCGAGGCCGTCGGCGTGCTGGTCGGCGGTCTGGTACTCGGCACGGTGTTCGTCCTGCGTCAGCAACGCCTGACCAATCCGCTGATCGACCTGCGCCTGTTCGGCAATGTCCGGTTCAGCGGATCACTGATCGCGTTGATGGTCGCCATGCTGGCGATGGGTGGGCTGTTCCTGCTGCTCGCACAGTATCTGCAACTGGTGCTGGGCCTTTCGGCGTTCGAGGCCGGTCTGTGGACCGTGCCGCAGGCGGCGGCGATGGTCGTGGCTGCCGGGGTGGTGAGCGCGCTCGCGCCCAAGATCAGGCCCGCGTACCTGATGACCGGCGGCCTGATCATCGCCATGGCCGGGTACGCGCTGTTCACTCAGCTCGCCGGCGCCGACGACCTGGCACTGATCGTCACCGGCATGGTGGTGTTCTCCCTCGGCCTGAGCCCGATGTTCGTCCTCGGCCTCGACCTGATCGTCGGCGCGGTCGACCCGGCACGCGCCGGTGCCGCCTCCGCCATCTCCGAAACCGGTCAGGAATTGTCGGCGGCGCTGGGTGTGGCGGTGATCGGCAGCATCGGCACCGCCGTCTACCGCGGGCAGATGTCGGAGCAGCTGCCCGCCGGACTCCCGCCGGAGGTCGCGCAGGTGGCCGAGGACACCCTCGCGGGCGCCCTGCACGTCGCGACGACACTGCCCGAAACGCTGGGCGCCGAGTTGTCCACCGTCGCCCGCGAGGCCTACACCCAAGCGCTGCAGGTGAACTCGGTGGTCGGCATCGGGCTCACCGCCGTCGCCGCCGGGCTGGTCATGGGGCTGCTCCGGCACATCCCCGCGCCGAACGAGAAGACATCCGACATCGACTGACCGAAGTGGTTCGGACACAACAAATCCCGCCCGATGCTGACCGGGCGGGATTCGTCTCTCGCTGAGTTGTCCCCTCCGCGAGGTTCGTAGTCGGCCGATTCGGCCGAGGCCCTGACCGCTACTTGGTGGCCGGGGCGGGGTTGTTCGGCATCGGGGAGTTGATGGTGGTGAAGTACTGCACCGCGGCCATGATCGCGACGGGGGCGGTGATGAAGATCTGGCCCGCGAGGGTGCCGAGCGCGCCGATGGCCATGATGCCGGCGATGCAGCCAACGGCCGCGGCCGGAATGAACGGGCCGAACATGCCGACGATGGTGGCCGAGGCGATGGTGGCGCCCGCGATGCCGCCGAGCACACAACCGATCGCGCCGCCGCCGAGGCCGCCGACCAGGGTGGCGATGCTGGCGCCCAGGGAGATGGTGCCGGTCATGCGGCTCCAGGCGGCCTGCTCACGGTCGTACTCGCTCTTCCACGGAGCCACGTTCTCGTAGGGCAGCGCGACCGGCTTGTAGGTGGCGTGCGCCAGGTCGAACTGCGGGGTCAGCGTGGCGGTGCGGCCGGAGATGTCGGCGGCGATCGGGAACACGAATTCGTCTACGCGGAAGGCCAATTCGGTACCCGCGACGGTGGTGCCGTTGGCGGCCTTGATCTTGAAGACGCCGTCCTCGACCACCATCGAGCCCGCGTCGGTGCCGATGATCGTCGAGGTCTCGGTGGTGGTGGACGTGTAGTTGATCGGCTCATCCGCGGCAGGTGCTGCGTGGCTGGTTCCGGCAGCGATGCCGAGGGCAACGCTGACGCTGGAGGCCAGCAGGGCGAACTTGGTGATTTTCACGGGGGTGAACCTTTCGTGTTCCTCGTGGTGGGATGCGCGGCGCACAAGCTGCGGTCCGGGCGAGATGTGACCATAGCGAGGTAAGCCTCACCTATCAAGACCTTGCTTAGGCTAACCTCCAAGACGACCCAGTTTCGCCGCGAGAGAGAACCCTGATGAGAAATCCGCGTTGGTGCGGGTGGCTTCTTGCCGCATTCGCGCTGGTCGCAGTCTGTGCTCTCAGCCTGCTGGTCGGCACGAAAGCCATTGCGATCGGCGATGTCTGGCAGGCACTGTTCGGCGTGAGCACCACTCCCGATCACGTGACCGTCACCGAGTACCGCGTGCCACGCACCCTGCTCGGGCTACTGGTCGGGCTCGCGCTCGGCGTCGCGGGCTGCTTGATGCAGGGCCTGACCCGCAACCCGCTGGCAGACCCCGGCCTGCTCGGCGTCAACGCGGGAGCGGCCTTCGCGATCACCATCGCCGTCGCGATGTTCGGCGTGAGCGAGATCACCTCGTACGTCTGGTTCGGGTTTCTCGGCGCCGCCCTGGTGTCGGTGGTCGTCTACCGCGTGGGCACCGCCGGACGATCCGGCACCGACCCGGTGCGGCTGACGCTGGCAGGCGTCGCCGCCACCGCGGTTCTCGGCGGCCTGACCAGGGGCTTGATCCTGATGCACCCCAAGGCTTTCGACGAAATGCGTCAATGGGATTCCGGCGGACTCACCGGACGCGGATTCGAGATCCTCTACGGCGCGACCCCGTTCGTCGCCGCGGGCCTGATCATCGCGGCGCTGTGCGCGCGCTCGCTCAACGCGGTCGCGCTCGGCGACGATCTGGCGCACTCGCTGGGTGTACACGTGGGGCGCACACGCCTGTTCACCGCGCTGGCGGTGGTGCTGCTGTGCGGCACCGCGACCGCCGCGGTGGGCCCGATCGCGTTCGTCGGCCTCGCGGTTCCGCATGTGGCCCGGTGGCTGATCGGACCCGACCAACGCTGGATCTTCGCCTATTCGCTGGTGCTGGCGCCGATCCTGGTGCTGTCGGCCGACATCGTGGGCCGCCTCGTCATTCGTCCCGATGAAGTTCCCGCAGGCCTGGTCACCGCGTTCCTCGGGGCGCCGGTACTGATCTGGCTGGCCCGTCGCGCAAGAGTAGGTGCCGCCGCATGAGTTCGACGATCGATTTCGGCCGCGCGATGCTGGTGGTCCGGCCGCGCGGAACACGCTTCTCCGCCCGGATCGGCGTGCGCACCCTGGTGGTTTGCGCTGTCCTGCTCACGATCTCGGTGGTGACAGCGGTGCTGGCCCTCGGCAGCGGTGACTACCTGATCCCGCCGCTGCGGGTGCTCCGCGCGCTGGTGATCGGCGACGAGCGGTTCGACCGGCTGGTGGTGTGGGACTGGCGGCTGCCGCGCATCCTGCTCGCGCTGATCCTCGGCGCCGCGCTGGGCGTGAGCGGCGCCATTCTGCAATCGGTGACCAGGAATCCGCTGGGCAGCCCGGACATCGTCGGGTTCAACACCGGCGCCTACACC
>NZ_JBHWZY010000257.1:0-8094 GCF_042727815.1 Nocardia sp. NPDC060220 | reverse complement strand
AGCAGGGTTCCTTGGCGGAGCCTCCGTCGACGACGTTGGACCATTACTTGTCGGGATGCTCGAAGATCCAGACGAGCTCGTTCGCACCGAAGCGGCCGAAGCGCTCACTATGATCCAGTTTGCGCCTGCCGTCGGACCGCTGACATCGCATCTTCGATCCGACGATTCATGGATAGTCCGGGCGTCGGCGGCGGAAGCATTGGGACGCTATCCGGGAAGTTCGACAGCGGCGCTGTTCACGTGTGCGGACGATGATGACGAGCTGGACGAGGTTCGCAGGTACGCGATTCACTCTTTGGGTCAGACCCCGATCAATGACCCCGACAATAATATGGAAGCCCTTGTCAATAAGCTCGAGAACGACCCCGATCTCGGACTGCAGGTTCGTCTCGCCGCCTACCGAACCGGAGATAGGTCACAGATAGACGCGGTGAAGAATGCCGCTGCAACGATGAGTGAGTTCGATGCAAGTTTGGTCCTCAATGATATCGATGCTTTCCTGGACCATCCACGCCCACCGACACTGGAGGCCGATATTCCGACCATTGGCAACATTGTCGATATCATCGATCTCCGTTGGCCGTCCGAACGACCGCACGCCGCGAAAGTCCGGAACAGATTGCCCGACGTGGAGGGACAGTAGCTCATTCAGTTCATCGCTCCGCCTTCAAGCATGAGAATGCTACGAGACACCGTTCAACTCGCATGCGCCGATCTGCCCGGACCATCTCTTCGCCGAGGAAGACGTGGACCAGATCGTTGCTGGTGTCCGCAACATCCGGACGACACCCGTTCCCAGCCAACCCGAGACATCTGCGGCCGGCTGATCCCTCAGGGTTTGTTGGACATGGCGGCGATGAGGGAGTTGGGGCGCATGTCGAGCCAGTGGGATTCCACGTAGTGGAGACAGGAGGTTCGGGGGGCGGCGCCGAAGGCTACCGACCAGCCGCCGGGGACGGCGGCGAAGGTGGGCCAGAGGGAGTGTTCGCCTTCGGTGTTGACCAGGACGTAGAACTGGGCGTTGTCGTCGTCGAACGGGTTGGTCATGGGGTGGCCTTTCCGAGGAGGGTGCCGAGGTGGGCTAATGCTGCCGAGGTGCCTTCGATTTCGTGGTGGGCGAGCTCGCTCGTGCGGAACAGGCGGTCGCTGTGGCCGGTGCGGGCGGGCGGGAAGTGGGGGGTGAAGTCGGTGACGGTGACGCCGTGAGCGGCGATGAGGGCGGCTAACCGGGTGGGGTCGGGCGGTTCGGTGAGGACGACGGTCGCGCCGACTCGCAGGGGTAGCAGGTAGCCGTGCCAAGCGGTGGCGTCGCCGGTATGGGATTGGTGCAGACAGACATCGCGAGTGGTGAGGTGGTGGCGGGCCTGCATGGCGGTGACCCGGTGCACGGCGGCGGCATGGCTGATGGTGACGCTGTGCGTTGCGCCAGGGGGGAACAGCACGAAGGCGGGGTGCTGCGGCAGGATCGGGGCGCGATGTTCGCCGCGGGCGATGGGTTCGCTCGAATAGGTGGACAGAGATGCCCGATCGACCGTCACCGTCGGGATGTCGTAGGTGCCGAGGTGCTCGCGGGCGGCGATGGTCAGGGCCAGTGCCGGGTTGACGATCGGTGGGAGCCGGGGGTTCGCGGTGTCGATCGGTACCACGGTCCCACCGGCTTTGAGGACCGCGTACGCCGCGACCACGAACTCGATGGAACCTGGGACATCCACGAGCACAGCCGATTCCGGGCCGATGCCGAGCGCGGTCAGATGCCGGGCCAGCTGATTGGTGCGCCGGTCGAGGTCACCGTAGGTGATGATCGAGGTCGGGCCGTCGGTCGGCGCATGGACGACGGCCGGGTCGAAAGGGGTTGCGGCGGCTTGGGCTTCGAACTCGTCGAGCAGTAGTTCGTCGGCGAGACCGGTCGCGCGGGCATAGGGCCCGTCATCGATGCGGCCGACGAATTCGATCTCGGCCGTCCAGGCGTCGCCCGGCGGCCTGCGGCGCACGAGGTCGCCGGTGGCGAACATGCGGTCGTCCACCGGACCGATGGGGTTCGCGAGGAAGGTCGCCGCGGTGGCCTGTCTGCCGACGTATCCGCGCGCCAATTGCACACCGGAGACATAGAGTTCACCGATTTCGCCGTCGGCTACCGGGCACAGGTGCTCGTCGAGGATCAGCAGTTCGACATCGTCAGCGGCCGATCCGAACGGGACCACCTCCAGGTCGGCGCCGGTCACCTCGTGCGCGACGAACTCGCCCGCCGTCTCGGGCCTGCCGTAGACGTGCCACAGCGTCGCACCGCTCACCGCGCGCAGGGCGGCGGCGGTTTCCGCGAGCAGTGGCCCACCCGAGCCGAGCACCACGCGCAGCGAGTCCAGACGCTGCTCGGCATCGGGCAGTGCTGCCAGCTCGGCGAGCTCGGCATGATCGAAACATGCTGCGGTCACCTGCGTTTCGGCAATCGCGTCGGCGAGCACCGCCGACGGCGAGACCACCAGCGTGGCACCGGTTTGCAGCGCGAGCAGCATCTCCCCCACCGCGGCCTGGCCGGCCAGCGGTGCGTGCCAGAGCACCGAATCGCCGATACCGATACCGCAGAGGCGCTGGCGCCAGCTCGAATTGGCCTGCGCCGCGCGATGCCCGACGACGACGGCGGTCGCGGCAACGACATCGACGACCAGGTAGGCGGGGTTGTCCGCGCCCGGCCCCGGTAGCTCATCGGGGGTGACGTCGACCGTGGCGTCGGTGTGCACGACCGGGAACCCGGCGGGGTGCGGTGTTCCGTCGCTGGTGAGGATCAAGGCGGGCGCGGCCAGCGCGGCAGTGCGTCGCTGCACGTCACCGGGGCCGGTGGGGTCGAGCAGCACGAACGCACCGCCGGCGGCGAGCACCGCGTGCACAGCGACCACCAATTCCACCGAACGCGGAAGCGACACCGCGACAGTGGTTTCGGGGCCGACACCGTGCTCGAGGAGCGCGGCGGCCAACGCATCGACTCGCTCGGCCAGTTCGCCGTAGGTGAGACCGATTTCGCCGTCGCGCACCGCGAGGATGTCGGGTTCGCGGTCGGCGTAGGTGGAGAAGGCGGCGAGCAGGGTCGCCGGGTCACGTGGTCGATCGCCGTCCAGGTCACGCAGGAGCGCGGCGAGGGTGGCAGCGGTCGTGACCGAATCCGTGTGCGACATCAGAGTTGTCCTTCCGAGTCGTCAACCGACGCTGTCCCGGCGATTACCGCGGCAGCATCGGTCACCAGTGTTTGCAGAGTCGAAGTGAGACCGGCCGCGCCGAGTGCGGCGAGCACGCCGGGCACGAGGCCGGCCAGCGCGACGTTCACCAACGCTTCAGGTTTCATCTTCGCGCCCATCGCCCTGCTCACCGCGGCGAGCTTGGCGTCGAGTGCTCCGTAAGAGATGGCGTGCTCGCCGTGGGTGAATGCCACGGTCGCCGGCGCGAGCCGAGCTGCCGAGCCGACGAGGCCCGGAAGATCAGCGATGGTGTAGGTGGTCGGGGTCTTTTCGGCATCGGTGCGCAGGTCGATCGCGCGCACCGCCACGGTGGGGTCGGCGGCGACGGTGGTGAGTACCTTGCGGAATCGCTCGGCCATGGTCTGGACCGTCGACGCGTCGAACAGGTCTGTGGCGTAGCCGAAGTGGATGTCGAGGCCGTCCAGCGCGCCGTCGGCGCGATAGCGCTGCAGGGCGGTGAGATGCAGGTCGAATTTGGCCTCGGTGAGCCCGGGGTCCAAGGTCTGCACGTGGAGGCCGGGGAGCTCGATACCGCCGGGCGGCATGTTCTGGAAGGTCAGCATCACCTGGAACAGCGGGGTGTAGGCGCCGGTACGGGCGCGACCCACGGCGTCGACCACCTGCTCGAACGGAACATCGGCATGGGACAGCGCGGCCAGATCGCGGCGCTTCGCCTGGGTGAGCAGGTCGGTGAACGGTGCGCGAGCGTCGACTTCGGTGCGCAGGGCGACGGTGTTGACGAACATGCCGACGAGGTCGTCGAGTTCGCGGTCACCACGACCGGAGACCGGTGCGCCGATGGTGATGTCCGCGCTGCCGGATTGCTTGGCCAGCAGCACTGCCAGCGCGCTGTGGATCAGTGTGAACAGGGTGGTTCCGTTGGCACGGGCCACGTCGTCGAGGCGGGTGGTGAGTGCGGAATCGATGTCGAATTCGACCGTCGCGCCGCGCATTTCACGACGGGCCGCGCGCGGGCGGTCTGTCGGCAACGCCAGTAGTTCGGGTGCGCCGGCGAGCTCGCGGGTCCAGTAGGCGAGCTGCTGGGTGAGCACACTGCCGGGGTCGGACTCGGAGCCGAGCAGGTCGCGCTGCCAGGCACTGAAATCGCCGTACTGAATCGTCAGTGGGGCCCAGCCTGGTTCGCGCCCCTGGCCGCGATCCACGTAGGCGCGCACCAGGTCCCGGGTGAGCGGGTCGATCGAGTATCCGTCCGCGCTGATGTGGTGCACCACGACGACGAGGACGTGATCGTTGTCGCCGAGGCGGTAGAGGGCGACCCGGATCGGGGGCGCGGCGGTGATGTCGAAGGGCTGCGCGACGAGCGCCGCGATCCGGGTTTCGACATCGGCGGGCGCCACCGGGAGGGGGGTGAGGTCGACGGCGGCGGACCAGGCGGGCATCACCTGCTGGATCGGGCCGCCGGTGGTGTCCGGGTAGCGGGTGCGCAGGGTGTCGTGGCGGGCCAGCAGGTCGGCGACGGCCGCCTGCAGGGCGGGTAGGTCGAGCGCGCCGGTCAGGCGGATGGCGGCCGGGATGTGGTAGGCCGAGGACTGTGGCGAGAGCTGGTGCAGCACCCACATGCGCTGCTGCGCGGGCGAGAGGACCGCGGGCCCTTCGCCGGTGCGCTTGGTCAGCGGGGGGCGGGCGATGGTGCGATCGGCGGTGGCGAGGTGCGCGGCCAGCGCGCCGACTGTCGGTGCGTCGAAGACCGCGGCCACCGCGACGTGGACGCCGAGCGCGGCGCCGAGGCGGGCGGCCAGGCGGGTTGCCATCAGCGAGTTGCCGCCGAGGGCGAAGAAGTCGTCGTCGAGTCCGGCGGCGGCGCAGCCGATCACCTCGGTGAACATCTGGGCGACAAGCTGTTCGACCGCGGTGACCGGAGCGCGGAAGGCCGCTTCGGCGAACTGCGGTTCGGGTAGCGCCTTCCGGTCGACTTTGCCGTTGGCGTTGAGGGGCAGCGCGTCGAGTACCACCAGCGCCGCCGGAACCATGTAGGCGGGCAGGTCGGCGGCGAGCTCTCCGCGCAGGCGGGCGGCGATGGCGGGCTCGTCGCCCGGGGCCAGGTCCGCGACCGCCGCGTAGGCGATCAGGCGGGCGCCCGCCCGCTCGTCGGTCGTGGCGATCGCGACTGCCGCCCGGACTTCGGCGCAGCGCAGCAGGGCTGTTTCGACCTCGCCGAGTTCGATGCGGAAGCCACCGATCTTGACCTGGAAGTCGGCGCGTTCGAGGTATTCGACCGTGCCGTCGGCACGCCGACGGACGATGTCGCCGGTGCGATACATGCGCGAGCCGGTGTCGGCGAAGGGGTTCGCGACGAACCGGTCGGCGGTGAGGGCGTGGCGCCCGTGGTAGCCGCGGGCGAGCTGATCACCGGACAGATAGAGCTCGCCCGCGACGCCGATCGGGACGGGATGCAACCGGGCGTCGAGAACGTAGAGCGCGCTGTTCCAGACGGGAGTACCGATCGGCACGACGTGCGACAGATCCTGCGCCACTTCGTATTCGGTGATCGAGACGGCCGCCTCGGTCGGGCCGTACAGGTTGTGCAGGACCGCGGTGGCGCCGACGGCACGGAACGCGGTGGCCGTCGCCGCGGGCAGGGCTTCACCGATCGCGAGGACGGCGCGCAACGAAACAGGCAGCGCGGGTGTCGCTTCGGTGGCCAGGAGCATGCCGACGAGCGAGGGAACGGCATGCAAGACCGTGACGCCGTGCCGGGTCATGGTGGCGCGCAGGCGGTCCGGGTCGCGTTCGTCGCCGGGGCGGGTGACGATCAGGGCACCGCCGGAGGTGAGGGGTGACCAGAACTCCCAGACCGAGAGGTCGAAGGTGGCGGGGGTCTTCAGCAGCACCCGGTCGGCGGTGGTCATGGTGAAGCGCTCGCGCAGCCAGCCGAGCTGGTTGACGATCGCGGCGTGCGGAACGGTGACGCCCTTGGGCACGCCGGTGGAGCCGGAGGTGAAGATGATGTACGCGGGATGCTCGGGGCGCAGCGGGGCGATGCGCTCGGCATCGGTCACCGGCTCCGTCGAGAGTTCGCGCAGCGCGCGGTGGTCCAGCTCGAAGACCGGAACGTCCACGGCGATCGGCAGTCCGTCGGCGGCGGTGGTGAGCACGCACAGGGGCGCCGCGGTGGTGACGATGTAGGCGATACGGTCGGCCGGGTGGTCGGGGTCGATCGGCACGTACGCGCCGCCCGCCCGGACGACGGCGTGCATGGCGATGACGAGGTCGATGCCGCGGCGCATGGCCAGTACGACGGTGCGCTCCGGGCCGACTCCCTCGGCGATCAGGAGCCTGGCAACCTGGTTGATCTGTGCGTCGAAGGTGGCGTAATCGAGGGACTCGCCGGTTTCATCGTCTACCAGCGCGAGCGCGTCGGGGGTCAGGTCGCTCTGGCGCGCAACCAGTTCGGCGAGGGTGGTGGACTCGACGGGACGGGCGGTGTCGTTCCATGTTTCGAGCAGCAGCTCGCGGTCGGCACCGAGCATGTCGAGGTCACCGATGGCGGTCTCCGCCGCGCCGCTGACGGATGCGAGGATCCGGCACAGCTGACCGGCGAGGCGTTCGGCTGTTTCGGCGTCGAACAGCTCGGTGGCGTAGCCGAGGGCCATCTCGATTCCCGCCGGGGTGCCGTCCGCGGTGTAGTTGTCCAGGGCGAACAGATGCAGGTCGAACTGCGCGACACCGGCATCGAATTCGACAGCGGAGACGGACAGGCCGGGAAGTTCGAGCTGAGCGCGGTCGTGGTTCTGGAACGAGTAGCCGACCTGGAACAGCGGGTGTCGCGCGGTGGAGCGGGCGGGGTTGAGCACCTCGACCAACCGCTCGAACGGCACATCGGCGTGTGAGAACGCGGCGATGTCGGCGGCCCGCGCGGTGGCGAGCAGTTCGGTGAACGGGGCGTCGCTCACGACCGGGGTCCGCAAGACCAGGGTGTTGACGAACATGCCGATGACCTCGTCGAGCTCGGCTTCGCCGCGGCCCGCGTTCGGGGTGCCGACGGCGATGTCGGCGGTACCGGAGATGCGGGCCAGCAGGGCCGCGAACGCCGCGTGCACCACCATGAACAGGGTGGCGCCGTTGTCGCGCCCGAGCGCGGACAGCGCGGCGTGCAGGTCGGCGTCGACGGTGAAACTCACCTTGTCGCCGCGCAGGGTCTGGCGGGCGGGGCGGGGACGGTCGGTCGGCAGGGCCAGCTGGTCGGGAAGTCCGGCCAGCTGGGTCTGCCAGTAGCCGACCTGCTGGGCGGCGAGGGATTCCGGGTCGGCTTCGTCGCCGAGCAGGTCACGCTGCCACAGCGCGTAATCGGCGAATTGCACGGCGGGCGGCGCCCAGCCGGGGGCGGTGTCGGCGAGCCGGGCGGTATAGGCCCGCATGAGGTCGGCGACGAACGGGGCGATGGAGGAGCCGTCGGCGGCGATGTGGTGCAGGACGCCGGCCAGCACGAATTCGGTGTCGTCCACCCGGAACAGCCGCATGCGCACCGGGATCTCGGTGGTGACGTCGAAGGTGGTCTCGGCCAGTTCGCGAATCGCGGCCGGAAGCGCTGCCTCGCTGGTCGCTACCGGTGTGAGCGTGTCGCCCATGGCCGCTTCGGTGTTCACCGGTGGAGCCAGGGTCGGCATCGCTTCGGCGGCAGCGACGATCGACTGCGCGGGTGTGCCGTCGACGTCCGGGTACACGGTGCGCAGCGATTCGTGGCGGGCGACCACGTCGGCCATCGCGGCGCGCAGCGCGGTGACGTCGAGCGCCCCACTCAGGCGCAGCGCGAACGGGATGTTGTAGGCCACCGAGGCGCGGTCGAAGCGGTTGAGGAACCACATCCGCTGCTGGGCCGGGGACAGCGGGAGCAGCTCGGGGC
>NZ_JBHWZY010000256.1:0-8141 GCF_042727815.1 Nocardia sp. NPDC060220 | reverse complement strand
CAGATCGCTCCTTCGTCGCATCTCCGCGGCGCCTAACCGGCGGCCCGGCCGCGGACCGGCCACTTCGTGGCCGCCGCTCCCTAGGGGTCGCGGGTGGTGGGTGGGAGTGCGGTCATGGCGGACCCGGGGTGCACGGTGTGGCTGGTGGTGTGGCGGACTTTGGGTGGAGGTTGGGCTGGTAGTGCGGTGGTGCGGCGGACTTTGGGTGGAGGGCGTGGCTGGGGGTGCGGTAGCGGTTCAGAGGTCCGAGGCTGGTGTGGGTGTTTGTAGTGCGGTAGGCGTCTGGTTGGGGTGCTGTGGGGAGGTGGTGGGGGTTGGGTGGCGGGGGTGACCCGCTGATCACGTGCGGACATGGGTAACTGCGCAGCCACCTCTCAGCCGATACGCACATGACGTATGGCCGAGGGCTGACGGTCGAGCTACCGGACGACACGCTGAAGACTCGGGGAGGCGGCCCAGGCAGCCGAAAAGGCCGGTAGCGGGAGTGCTACCGGCCTTTCGGGGCTGCTCTGTGCCTACATGGTGGTGATCAGTTGGTGCGGACCGACAGACCGGGGTTATCCGAGAGGACGACGGTCAGGGGCTGGGCGAACAGCTGGGGGGTGTCGCCGGTGATGGCACCGATGATGTTCGGGATCTCGCAGATCGGGAAATCCGCGACCGAGGAGGCGCTGGAGATGCCGAGGGCCAGGCGGCCGGTGACGATGGCGCCGCCGGAGTCGCCGGGGAGGGCGCAGATGTTGGCCGAGAAGCTCTGGGTGAGCTGGCGGTCGCCGACCTGGACGGTCTGGTCGACACCGTTGATCACGCCGCAGCTGAAGCCGGTGCGGGCACCGGACTTGCAGACGGGGGCGCCGACCACGGGGGTGGCCACGCCGTCGACGGCGATGGGGGCCTGGCCGGGGATGCGGACCAGGTTGTTCTCGAAGCGGGCGCGCGCGTTGTCGTTGACGCGAATGATCGAGTAGTCCTGCTCGCCGAGCACCGACTTCTGGAAGGTGCCGAGCTGAGCGCCCGCGCGGTCGCCGTTGACCTCGTACACGGCGGCGGCGTTGCCGGTGCCCGCCGACTCGATGTCGGGGTTGCAGTGGCCCGCCGAGATGTTGATGACGTTGCCCGAGCGGTCGGTGCCGTTGAAGCCGAGCGAGCAGCGCAGCGAGCTGCGGCCGATCACCGAGGCGTAGCCGTCGCCGCCTGCCAGCGCACCGTTGCCGTCACCGGCGACGGGGGTGGCGGTCAGGTCGACCCGCTCGCCCGCCACCGGCGGTGCGGTGACGATGACGCGGGAGGGGTCGATGAAGCTGGGCAGCGGGAGCCCGGCCTGCTGCACGCGGACCGCGATCGAGTTGTTCACGGTGTCGACGACGACGCCACGCACCAGCGCGGAGATCTCCGGCGGTGCGGCGGCGAGCCAGTTCTCGAAGGCGGTCTTCTCGCCGCGCAGGGTGGACTCGCTCTTGGCGACGTTGCGGACCTCGAAACCGGCCGACTGCGCGGCTTCCCGGGCCTGGTCGGCGCCGGGGCCGTGCGACAGCGCGATGACGGCGTTGCCCTGGTCGCTCAGCCAGGAACCGGCGAAGACCTGCGGGAACTGACGCTGCGCGGTGGTGGAGAACGCGGCGACCTGCTGCGCGACATCGGCGCGACGCAGGTATTCGTCGGGGGAGATCTTCAGATCCCGGGTGACCGCCTCGATGAGCTGGGCGGGCAGATCTGCGCGCGCGGGCTGCGCGTCGGCAACCGCCATCGTGGGGCCGAACAGCAGAAACGCCGCCGAAGCGGCGATTATCGATTTCCGAGCTCTTCTCGAGCTTCGCGCGGACGGGGTACGACCCATACGTGGCAGGAGCATGATCGGAACTATATGGGCTCGAGCGACTTATGCCTACTCGGACCGGGCAAGAGATTTCGCTCACCCGGTCCGGTCGGTGATTTGTCCCCGCTCAGCCCGCGTTGGGCTTGGTGCGCACCATGATTCCGGTGCCGAGGCCGCCGCCCGATGTGGCCTCGATGTCGGCCAGGATGGGCCGGATCGGGACGCCGAGCGACGCGGTGCCGCCGTAGGGGGCGAGCTGGGTGTTTGCCTCGGTGCAGTTGGGTGCACCGGAGGCGTTCGAGCCGCTGGTGATGCCGAGGGCGAGCGTGCCGGACACGATGGCGCCGCCGCTGTCGCCGCCGAGGGTGCAGGCGGTGCTGGCGAAGCCGCGGATCGTCTTGCTGACGCCCGCTTCGGTGAACAGCTGGGTCTCCACGTGATCGGCCGAGACGAACCCACAGGTGAAGGTGGAGGACTGGCCGGTCTTGCAGACCGGTGCGCCGGTGACGGGTTCGGCGGTGCCGGTGACCGTCAGGGTGGTGCCCTCGGCGCCGCGCACGCGAGGCTGGTCCATGCCCGCGTTCACCGCGCGCTCGTTGAGCTTGATCACCGAGTAGTCCAGCGAGGCGGGGCCGCCGAGTACCGCGCGGGCGAAGGTGCCGACTTCGGGACTGTTGGGGATGTCGCGCACGTTCGGGACGTAGACCGAGGCCGTGCCGCCGTTGTCGACGTTCGGGTTGCAGTGGCCCGCGGAGATATTGAGCGCGTTGCCCGCGGCGTCGGTGCTGTTGAACCCGAACGAGCAGACGTCCACGCCGCGCAGGTCGGCGTCGTGCAGGTCCTTCTTCGCGGTGATGTAGGTGTCGCCGCCCATCGGCTTGTACTCCACCGGGCCGCCGCCGCCGGGCGAGAGCACCACCTTGATGGTGGCGATCAGGGTGGGCAGGTTGAGCATGTGGCCGGTGCCGGTGTTGGCCACGTTGAGCACGAGCTGGCTGTTGAGCACGTCGATCGCGATCGAGCTGATCGGCGCGGAGATCGCGGGCGGCAGGCTCGCGACCCACTGACTCAGTTGCACCAGCGCGCCTTCCAGCCCGCCGGCCGAGATCGGCGCGAGGTGGGTCTGGTAGCCGGCGGCGGTGACGAGCTTGCCCGCCTCGGCATCGGTGGTGGCGACGACGGCCTTGCCTTCGGGCGTGAGCCAGGCGCCGGCGAAGGTGTCGGGGTTCGCGGCACGGAAGTCGGTCGCGTAGTCGCGCAAATGCTGGGCGCGCGCGGCACGATCGAGGTACTCGGTGGGGGTCATCCCGAGGTCACGCGACAGTGCGGTCACCAATTCACCGGGTAACGCATCGGCCGAAAGTTGTAGTGGCGCAGCAGGTTCCGATGACGCGATGCCGGATCCGAGCAGGGGTGCGAGAAGAACAGTCGCGGCGAACCCGGCGGAGGCTGCCTTGACCGCGGCGCGACGCGCCACCAACTTGCGCATGAAATCCCTTCGTCGACAACCAGTGACCGAGAACACCGCCGGCGGCGATCATGTCGGTCAGCGCATCACTCTAGGGCACGCTCGCCCAGCTGGCGCGGTTACCGTCCGGCTGCTGGATTCAGCGCTGCCCCGGGATGGTCAGGGGCGCGGGGAGATAGCCCGGCGGGTAGGTCCCGAAGGGCGACCGGGGCTTGGTGGTGGTGGGGCCCGGTGTGGTCGTCGGCGGGGTGGTGGTCGGCTCCGGGGTGGTCGTCGGTGGCGCCTCGGTGGTGGTCGGCTCCGGTTCGTCGGTCGTGGTGACCGGCGGGGGTGTGGTCGACTCGACGACCGGCGGCGGAGGCGGCGCGGGCGCCGAGGTGGGCGACAGCGTTTCCGGGCTGGCATCGGAAATCGTCGGCGGTGCGACGGTTTCGGAATCGCGGATCAGGACCGAGACCGCGACCCCGCCGAGCAGCAGGCCGATGAGCGCGGCAGCGGCGATCAGCAGCGGGGTCTTGTTGCGCGCGGGTTCGCGGGCGGGCACCACCGCGGGCTCCGCGATCGGGGCGGGCGCGATCGGCGCCATCGCCTTCGTCGGCAGCGGTGAGACCGGCAGCGCCGCCGAGTATGCCTGCGCGGTCACCGAGGGCGGCGGCAGCGCGGGCATCACATCGGTGGCGACCGTGGCGTTCTCGGTGACGATCGGGTCGGGCGGGGTCGCGCCGGCCGGGGTGGCCAGCACCGCGACCAGCGCCGCCTGGGCGGCGGCGTTGGCGAAGGTCTTACCGGGATCGGCGCCGTTCGTGGGCTGGGGCAGCTCGTCCTCGCCGAGCAGGGCCACCGACTTCAAGCCCAGATAGTCCAAAGCCTCGCGTACGCCGCGCACGACCTCGGTCGACCAGGCCGCGGGGTGGGTGGCGTAGAACTCGGCCGGACCGCTGAGGTGCTCGGTGGTGAGATCGATCAGGCAGAACATCGCCGTCGCGAGGAGGTCTTCGGCACGGTAGGCCTCGCCGCCGTCGACATCGACACCGGCCGGATCCCCGATCGCGCGCACGAAACCGGCGATCGAGTGGGCATGCCCGGTGGGAGCTGGTCCGCCGAGGGCGGCGTCACCGTCGTCGGACATGTGCAGAACCGAAGCACGCTCGATCACCTGAACCGTGCCGTCCTCGGTGACCACCGCGGCGATGCATTCGTCATCGGCGATACGCAGGCCGACCCCAGTGGCCATCGGCGGAACACCCCTCACTTCGGCGTCGACATGTCCGCGCGAGTCACACCAGCAATCGGCCGTGTCCCATCGCGCGCAGCATTGACAGTAATTCCGATCGTGAGCGCGCGCCTAGTCGACGTCGGATCCGCGCGACGTGATGCTCTACGGTCTTCGCGGAAATGTACAGCCTCGCGCCGATCTCGCGATAGGTCAGACCGAGCAGAACCAGCTCGGCCACCTCGCGTTCCCGGTCGCTCAGTGCGCCGGACTCGCCGGTCAGGGGCGTGGGACCGGCTGCGGGCGGCTGCGGTTGTGCGGTCGGTCGCAGTGGCTCGACCGGCTGGGCTTGCGTGCGCACCGAACGCGCGAGCTTGAGCAAGGCGGTGGCGGTGGTCGAGTCGCTCGCCGCGAGGGCTGCCTCGCTGGCCAGGCGGGCGGCATCCCAGGTGAGCCCGAGCTCGGCCAGTGCCGAGACCGCGGCCTCCACATCGGCCGCGGCCACCTGCCCCCGCAGCACGAGCACCCAGGTGCGCCCGGCGTCGGCCAGCACGGTGGCCTGCCGGTCACCCGCTTCCGCCGCCGTCTTCAGCGCGTGGGCGTGGGGCAGCAGCGCTCGGGGCGACTCGTCGGCCAGCGCGGCCTGCACGCCGTACCAGTGAAAGGAATTGGTCCAGGCGGGTGCGCGGCCCACTTTGCGGACCAGCACCCTGGCGGCATCGACGAGCGGTTCGATCCGTCGCGCGTCGCCAAGGCGGATACCGGCCAGCCACAGTTCGCCGATCGGCAACAGGCTCAACAGGTCGGCTTCCAGCTCGTCGAACAGTGGGCAGGCCGCGTGCCACGCGCGAGCCAGGGCGGCGTGATCGCCGCCGCGCCGGGCCAGTCCCACGGTCAGGGCGTGGGCGAGGAGTTGATCGCGGGGCGCGAGGGCGGGGATGTCGATCTCGGCGAGAGTGCTCGCGGCACGGCGTTCGTCGCCGCCGAGCAGTGCGGTCCAAGCCGTCAGCACCGGAAGTTGGCGGCCACCACCCATGCCCGCCGCCCGGCGCAGCGCGTCACCGGCGCGACGGGGCTCGCCGCTGCCGAGGCAGAGCAACGTGGCGATCGAGACCGCCGAGCAGGGCAGATAGCGATCGTCGCCGGTGTCGGTGTTGCCCGCCTGGATCAGGGCGGAAATCGCCGCGGTCGTTCCGGTTCCGTGCGGGTCGAGCGATTCGTCGAGCGCGCCCGCGATCAGCCGAGCGCCCGCGTCGGCCTCGGTCGGCGGCCAGTGCTGTGCTGCTTCGGACATGCGCGCGGCGCCGGCCTGTTCACCGGCCAGGGTGAGGACTATCGCAGCGGGCGCCCAGTCGGCGCCGATGCGGTCGGGTCCGAGCCAGTTGTACAGGCCGGCCGCGCGGCTCACCAGTCCTCGGCGGATGAGCACGCTCGCGCAGATGCGCACCGCGGCGACGAGGTCGGCGCGTGTGACGTTCTCGGCGGTCAGCAGCGGTTCGGCCAGGCGTAGCGCGGTGTCGGTGTCACCCGCGTGCGCGGCGGCCTCGGCCCAGCGCAGCGCGATCGACTCCATTGCCGCGCCTGCCGCGGCCGCCGCCGCGTAGCAGCGGGTCGCCTCGTCGGATTTCTCGGCTGTGCGACAGAGGAACTCGGCGAGCCGGGCATCGACGACGCCGGACTCGGCCAGGATCAGTGCGGTGCGGTCGCGGAGCAGTCCCGCGTCGAGGCGCGCGGTGAGCAGCCTGCGCTGCACATCGACATAGCGCCGATCGCCGAGCAACGTCCGCAGCGGACCCACGGCGGGCGCGAGGAGCAGGTCGGCATCGGTGACGAGCGCGCCCGACCTGGCCCGGTCGATCAGGTCGTGGGCGGTGGCGGTGTCGACACCGAGCACCTCGGTGAGTTCTGTCGCGTCCAGTCCGGTTCCGGTCGCCGCGATGACCAGCGTTTCGAGCAACTCGGGTTCGACCGCTTCCAGCAGCGTCCGCGTCCAGACGGTGACGGCCTCGTCGACCGCTGCCTCACAGGTTTCCAGCGACGCGGCGTGGGCGCCCTTCAACGCCGCGACGACACCGCCGGGAATGCCCGCCGTGAGCTGATGGATACGCGCCGCGAGCGGCTGGGACACGGCCACGCCGAGTTCCCTGGCGAACGAGGTGATGTGGGCACTTCCCAGTGCTCGCAGATCCACCGTGCGGCCGTTGCGCGCCACCGCGTCGGCCAGCGCGCGCAGCTGGGGATCGTGTGGCCGAGGCTGGGTGGTCAGCACCACCGAGCGTTGCCCGGTTTCGATGGCCTCGCAGAGTGCGCGAAGCTCGGCGTCGCTGTAGCTGTGGATATTGTCGGCGACGAGCACTGCCCGGTCGGGAACCCCGTTCTCGACATCGTCGGCGGCGGATTCGACCACCGGTATGCCGCGGCGACGCAGGCGTGCGCGAACGGCGTCGAGCAGGAAAGTCTTTCCGGTCCCGGCTCGGCCTCGGATCAAGAGCAGCACCGTCTGCTGGTCGGCGTTGTCGAGATCGCGGAAAATGGTTCGGGCATTCGGGAAGGTGTCGTGGGCGATCTCAGCCACCATTTCCTCCGAGGACCTTGCCGGGCAGTTGCGTACCCGATTCGAGGGTTTCGCCGACCGCGCCGCCCACGTCGTCGAGCAGGCCGCCGGGGTCGACCTTGATAGTGGGGACCTGCGGCCGGGTCGGTGCGGGAGCGGGAGCGGGCGCCGGAGCCGGTGCGGGTGCAGGTGCCGGAGCCGGGGCGGGCGCTGGGGACTGCCCTGCGGGCGGCGCCTGGGCCGGTTGCTGCTCGGCGGGGCTCGGCTGGCCCGCGGTCGCCGGTGTTCCGTCGGCGGGTGCTCCACCGGTGGGTGCTGCGGCGGGTGCCGGAGTTCCCGCCGCGGGCGTGCCGCCAGGAACCCCGGCGTCGGTCGTGCCGACCGGGATCGCGCCGGATGGCGCTGGTGTGCCGACCGCACCCGGCTTGGCCGGGTCGGTGACCACGGAGTTCGTGGCATTCGCCGTGCCGGCCGCACCGCCCGCGCCGGTCGCCGCGGGGGCGCCGGGGACCGATGGGGCCACGGTGGTCTCGGCGGGTCCGGTGGGTGAGAACTGGGTGGCGCCACCGAGTGCGAGGGTGCCGGTGGCGAGCGCGGCCATGGTCAAGGCCGCCGCCGCGACGATCGCCGAGCGTTTGGCCGTGAACATCTTGGTCCGTACCGGCTCGGACGGTGGCAGCGCGAGTCCCTCGGCAACCGGTGCCGCAGCAGCCGATGCCGGTGCTACCGGCACGACCGGGATGGCCTCGGTGGGCACGCTGATCGCGGCGACGTCGAGGGCGATCTCGGCCGCGCCGCGTGCCGTGCAGGTCGCCGGGTCGGCGCAGGCGATCACCGGCAGGCCGAATTCGGTCGAGATCAGCTCGGCGACCAGGGGAATCGCGCCACCGCCACCGGTGAGCAGCACCCGGCCGACATCGCCGAGGGTGAGTTCGGCGCGGCGCACCGCGTCCTGGAGCAGGCTCATCGAGTCGAGCAGGATCGGGCGCAGCAGATCTTCGAGTTCGCCCCGGGTCAGCCGGACCTGTTCGGTGTGGATCGCGGGGTTGAGCATGCCGACCGGAATCGCCGTCGCGGTAATTCTGGAGAG
>NZ_JBHWZY010000255.1:0-8156 GCF_042727815.1 Nocardia sp. NPDC060220 | reverse complement strand
GGTTAGACTACTGTGATGCACAGCACATCGACTGCTACGGTGAGCGTCGAGTGATCCAAGCTGCGGAGGTAGTCGAGTGAACCTGTCACATCTGCTCGAAAGCGTGAAGGCGATCGGTGTACTGCGCGCGCGCGGAGTCTCCGATCCCAAAACACCGCTCGAGACCCTGCGGACGATGAAGGAATCCAAGATCTACGGCCCGCAGGCCACCCTCGTGCGCCATTCGGCCCGCGTCGCCCCCGACCAGGTGGCCCTCGTGGACGAGCGCGGTGAGCTGACCTATCGCGAGCTCGACGAGCAGTCCACCGCCATCGCCCGCGGGTTACGCGAAGCGGGCATCGGCGAGGGCACGGTCATCGCCGTGCTCGCCCGCGATCACCGCGGCCTGATCATGTCGATGATCGCGGCGGGCAAGCTGGGCGCGCGCATCGCGCTGATGAACACCGGCTTCGCCAAACCACAGTTCGCGGAGGTCTGCGAACGCGAGAACGTGCGCGCGGTGCTGCACGACAGCGAGTTCCTCGGCCTGCTCGACGCACTGCCCGCCGACCTGCCGCGCTACCTCACCTGGGTCGACGAAGGCACCGAACTCCCGGCGGGCGCCACGACATTCGACGACCTCGTCGCGAACAATTCCACCGAGGATCTGCCCGCGCCGAGCAAGCCGGGCGGCTTCATCATCCTCACCAGTGGCACCACCGGCCTGCCCAAGGGCGCACCGCGCACCAAGGTCACGCCGATGGCGACCGCGCAGTTCGTCGACCGCGTACCGTTCCCGAAGCGCGGTACAGCGATGATCGTGTCGCCGATCTTCCACAGCACGGGCCTGGGCACCTGGCTGGTCAACACGATCCTGTCGAACAAGATCGTCATGCGCCGCCGATTCGATGCCGAGGCCACCCTCGCCGCGATCGCCGAGCACAAGGTCGAGATGCTGGTGTGCGTGCCGACGATGCTGCACCGGATGACCGAGCTGCCCGCCGACGTCCGCGCGAAATACGACCTGTCCTCACTGAAGGTCATCCTCTTCGCCGGCTCCGCGCTCACCCCGGAGCTGTGCATCAAGGCCACCGAGGCCTTCGGACCGGTGCTCTACAACCTCTACGGGTCGACCGAGGTCGCCATCGCGACCATCGCGAACCCGGCCGAGCTGGCGGAAGCGCCGGGCACGGTCGGCCGTTCGCCGATCACCTGCGAGGTCCGCCTCTACGACGACGAGGATCAGCAGGTCAAGACGCCGGGCGCGCGTGGCCGGATCTTCGTACGCAGTGGCGCGCCGTTCGAGGGCTACACCGACGGCAGGCACAAGCAGATCATCGACGGCTTCATGTCCAGCGGCGACATGGGCCATTTCACCGACACCGGGCTGCTCATGGTCGACGGCCGCGACGACGACATGATCGTCTCCGGCGGCGAGAACGTGTACCCGCAGGAAGTCGAGAACCTGCTGGTCGAGCGGCCCGAGATCTTCGACGTGGCGGTGATCGGCGTCGACGATCCGGAGTTCGGAAAACGCCTGCGCGCCTTCGTCGTCCTGGAAGAAGGTCACACCCTCGACGCCGCCGAACTCCAGGCGCACGTCAAGGCGAATCTGGCCAGGTTCAAGGTGCCGCGCGAGGTGATCTTCCTCGACGAACTGCCCCGCAACGCCACCGGCAAGATCGTGCGCCGCACCCTCATCGACTATGAGGTCTCACAGGGATAGGCCCTGGCTACTACGGAGTAGACAGCGCGGCCGGATCGCTTGCTAGTGTTAGCGACAGCACTGGATCTCGAAGACGCGGTCCGGCCTGCGGTTCTGCGTGGGCTCGGTCTGCCGGAAGGCTGTTCGATGTCTCTGTCTCTGCCCGCGCTAGGTACTACCGCCCGACGTGCCGGTGACTTCGCGCTCGGCGTCAAGGTCATGGTCGATCGCAAGCTGTTCAATCCGCTGCGCCTCGACCACGCCGCCCGTTCGTTCCGCAATGTTTCGAAGTTCGGCCCGTTCGCCGGCGTCGTCATGCACGCCGCGCAGAGCAGGCCGCAGGCGGGCGCGATCGTCGACGAGCTGGGCGAGATCACCTTCGGCGAACTCGACGCACAGTCCAACGCCTTCGCCCGCGGCCTGCGCGCCAGTGGGATCAGCGAGGGCGACGTGATCGCGGTGCTGGCCCGTGACCATCGCGGCATGGTGTTGAGCCTGCTCGCGGCGGGCAAGCTCGGTGTGCGCGCGGTGCTCATGAACACCGGGTTCGCCAAGCCGCAGTTCGCTGATGTCGCCGCCCGCGAGAAGGTCAAGGCGGTGCTGCACGACAGCGAGTTCCTCGACCTGATGAGCGCCATCCCCACCGAGATCCCGCGGGTGCTCACCTGGGTCGACGAAGCGCACGGCGCCGACCCGTCGATCCCGACCGTGGCCTCGCTGTCGGCGGACCGTTCGACCGCCGCGATCACCGCGCCGAGCAAGCCCGGCGGCATGGTGATCCTGACCAGCGGCACCACCGGCACCCCCAAGGGCGCACCGCGCGACAAGGTGAGCCCGTTCGCGTCGGCGCAGTTCGTGGATCGGGTGCCGCTGCCCAACAACGGCACCATGATCATGGCGGCGCCGATCTTCCACGGCACCGGCCTGTCGCAGTTCACCCTCGGGCTCGCCCTGGGAAACCGGGTCATCTTCCAGCAGCGCCGGTTCGACCCGGAGCAGACGCTCGCCAATGTGGTGAAGTACCAGGCGGATTCGCTGGTCGTGGTGCCGACGATGCTGCAGCGCATCCTCGATCTGGACGAGCAGGTGCTGGCGAAGTACGACCCGTCGACGATGAAGGTCATCTTCGCCGCGGGCTCGGCGATCGCCCCCGACGTGGTGACCCGCACCCTCGACTACTTCGGCGACTCGCTCTACAACCTCTACGGCTCCACCGAATGCGCGGTGATGACCGTGGCCACCCCGGAGGATCTGCGTAAGGCGCCGACCACGGCGGGCAAGGCACCGGTCGGCATCCGGATCGTGCTGCTCGACGAGAACCGCAAGCCGATCACCGCGCCGAATGTCACCGGAACGATCTTCGTGGACAACGGGTTCGCGTTCACCGGTTACACCGACGGCCGGACCAAGGAAATGGTCGACGGCATGATGTCGAGCGGTGACGTCGGCCATTTCGATGCCGACGGTCTGCTCTACATCGACGGCCGCGACGACGACATGATCGTCTCCGGCGGCGAGAACGTCTTCCCGCTGGAGGTGGAGAACCTCATCGCGGGCCGCGCCGATGTGTTCGAGGCCGCGGTGGTCGGCGTCGACGACCACGACTACGGCAAACGGCTGCGCGCGATCGTGGTGCCCGGCCCGGAGTCCAAGCGCGACGCCAAGGAGATCAAGGAATACGTCCGCGAGAACCTGGCCCGCTACAAGGTGCCGCGCGAGGTGATCTTCGTCGACGAGCTGCCGCGCAACGCGACGGGCAAGCTGCTGCGCAAGCCGCTGATCGAGATGCCGGTCGAGTCGGACTGAGAACGGCTGGACGTAGCCGGCTCTATTGCCGCCGAGCGGGCCTCGTCCGTCGACTATCATCAGCGCGTGATCATCGGGTTCGAGCAGGCGTCCGCGCCGTCGCGTGCGGTCGGCGCGCGGCTGCGCGGCGCCTGCGCGGGCTCGATGTCGGGCGCGCTGTCGTTGGCCGCGCACGGGCTGGCCGCCGGTGGGGCGCTGCCGGGCAGCACCGCGATCGTGTTGCTGGCGGCGGCCTCGGCGGTTGTCGGCGCACTGGTCGCCGGGATCGGCCCACTGCGTCACGGTGCGCTGGGTTTGGCGGCGGTGCTGCTGGGTGGTCAGCTGGTCGGCCACACCACGATGAGCTGGTCGGGGCACTCGCACTCGGCTGACGATTCGCTCGGTCTCGGCATGCTCACCGCCCACACCGTCGCCGCGCTGCTCGCGGCCGTCGTCATCGTCGGCGCCGAGGCCGCCTACCGGGTCGGCGGCGCTGTGCTGGCGCGCATCCTGCCGCTGCGCTACCGCACTCCCCGCATCCCCGACCCGGCGCCGTTGCGCCTGGCCCACCGCGACCGCGTCATCCTGCGAATCTTCGCCACGTCGTCGCTGCGAACCCGCGCTCCCCCGCTCGCTGTTCCTTTCTGACCTTTCCCTCACCCGGTGCACGGGCTCGTCGTGCGCTGTCCCCGTGTCGAACACGCGCCTCGTTGTCCTCCCGACGCTGACGTCACCCGTTCTCTCGACGTGAGCGTGGTGCTCGACGTACGCCGCCGATCGGCCGTGTTCGTCCGGCTCCGCTCGGACGAAGACCGCGCCTGACGATCGGCAGGCTCCACGCCGCACCAGGTCGACGGCCTTCGCGTGCCGTCGTCGATGCGGGTGCCGAGCCGTGCCTTGTCCGCGCGCACCGGGTTCCAGTACTCCAGAAATGAATCAGCATGAGCATCACGGACACTCGTCCGGCCGAGGAGAACTCCCCCTCGGCACCACCGATCCCCGGTGACAGTCCACGTTCCGGCGCACGCCGGGGCTTACGCCTGTCTCCGCTGGCCCTGCGCCTGCACTTCTACGCGGGGTTCTTCGTCGCCCCGTTCATCCTGATCGCCGCGCTCACCGGCGCGCTGTACGCGATCGCGCCGACGATCGAAGGGTTCGTCTCGCGCGATCTGTTGCTGGTCGACACCACCGGGCCCGACCAGGCTCTGTCCGCCCAGGTCGGCGCGGCGGTCGCGGCGCGCCCCGACCTGGCTCTGGTCGCGGTCGCCCCCGCCCCGAACGAGGGCGACACCACGCGCGTGCTGTTCAACGATCCGGCGCTCGGCGACTCCGAGCGGCTGTCGGTGTTCGTCGACCCGCACACCGCCCAGCCGGTCGGCGAGTCCGTGGTCTACGGAAGTGGTGGCGCGCTGCCACTGCGCACCTGGCTCAGCGAGTTCCATCGCAGCCTGCACCTGGGCGAGCCCGGCAGGCTCTACAGCGAGCTGGCCGCGTCGTGGCTGTGGGTGATCGCGCTGTTCGGGCTGGTGCTGTGGGTGCACCGGGTGCGCAAGCGGCGCGACCGCAGGTCGGCGCAGTGGCTGCTCAAGCCGGATCTGTCCCAGACCAGGCGTCGAAAGATGAACTGGCACGGTGCGATCGGCGTCTGGATCCTGCCCGTGGTGCTGCTGCTCTCGGCCACCGGCATGACGTGGTCCACCTATGCCGGTGAGAACGTCACGACGCTGCGCGAAGAACTCAGCTGGACCACCCCCGCGGTGAGTGTGAAACTGCCGGGCACCGCCGGTCCCGCCCAGTCCTCGGGCGGCGACCACCACAGCGGGGGGCAGACCGGCCCGGCCCCGGTCGACCCCTCGGCGCGGATCGCGCAACTCGATCGCGTCTACGAGGTCGCTCGTGCCGAGGGCATCTCCCAGGGCGCCGAAATCGCCATCCCGGCGACACCGGAGAAGGCGTTCGGCATCAAGGAACTGCGCCTGCCCGGCACCTACACCGTCGACTCGCTCGCCGTCGACGGCGCGACCGGCACGGTCACCGACCGGCTGGCGTTCGCCGACTGGCCGCTGATGGCCAAGCTCACCAACTGGGGCATCGCCTTCCACATGGGTCTGCTGTTCGGCCTGGTCAACCAGCTGTTGCTGCTCGCGATCATGGTCGGCCTCGTCACCGTGATCGTGCTCGGTTACCGCATGTGGTGGCAGCGTCGACCCACCCGCAGGACTGCTCTGCCCGTCCCGCCACGGCGTGGGGTGCTGCGCCGCACGTCGCCGTGGATCACCGTTCCGCTGGTCGGCGCGGCGGTCGCCGTCGGCTGGTTCCTCCCGCTCATCGGCGTGAGCTTGATCGTTTTCCTGCTCATCGATGTCGCATTGGGCCTGGCCGCTCGCGCGGACACGGTGTAACGCATGGCTAACTATCGAGGAAACATCCCATGTAACCCATGACCCTCGATGATCGGAGCTTGCCCATGAGAACCTCAGCTCGCGCAGTAGCGATGTGCTTGGCCGCTCCGGCCATCGCGGTCGCCTTGACCGGTGTCGCCGCGGGGACGGCCGCCGCTGATCCCGGCTGCCAGGGGTCGATGAACGGCCCGTGGGCGTTCAATGGTGGGTGTTACGGCGGCGAGGGCACCTACCGGCTCGAGGTCGACTGCATCGGTTACAATATCGCGCCCTTCGCCGTCGGGCCGTACACGATCCGCCAGGACCTGCCGGTCGGCCAGGCGGGCACCGTGGTGTGCTTCGGTCCGAACTGGTCCAGCGCGGGGTGGGCCGTCGGCTCGCGGATCTTCCGGCTCTGACACCCGCATCGCGACGCCGAACCCGACACGATCGGTGGCTGGTTCGGATTTGCGGTGAAAGGATCAGCGGATGACGCTGTCTCGCCGACAACTCCTGCACGGCGGCATCGGCGGTTCGATCGCCGCTGTCGTGGGGGTATCCGCGGTGAGCAGTGCGCGGTTCGCCGCGCCACGGCGGCTCGGCGAACCGTTCTCGCTCGGGGTCGCGTCCGGCGAACCGACCCCGGACGGAGTGGTGCTGTGGACGCGACTCGCCCCCGATCCGCTCGCACCAGACGGGTACGGCGGGATGACGGTCGCCCCGGTGACCGTCGACTACGAGGTCGCCGAGGACGAACGATTCACGAAAGTCGTGGTCACCGGCTCAGCGGTGGCGACCCGCGAGCTCGGGCACAGTGTGCATCCCGAGGTCGCCGGGCTGGCACCGGATCGGTGGTACTACTACCGGTTCCGGGCCGGTTCGGCGATCTCGCCGGTCGGGCGCACCCGCACCGCGCCCGCGCTCGACAGCCCGACCGCGCGGCTCCGGTTCGCCTTCGCGTCGTGCCAGTCGTGGAGTTCGGGGTACTACACCGCCTACGAGCACCTCAGCGCCGAAGATCTCGACCTCGTCGTGCATCTCGGCGACTACATCTACGAATCCTCCTGGGTGCTGGCCCGCCGCGGTGCGCACCTGCCACCGCAACTCGCCGGCGAGGCAGTGGATCTGGCGGGCTACCGACTGCGCTATGCCCAGGCCAAAGGCGAAGCGCCGCTCCAGGCCGCGCACGCGGCGTTCCCCTGGCTGGTCACCCTCGACGATCACGAGCTCGACAACAACTGGGCCGGTGACAGTCCCGGCCTCGGCTTCGACGTGTACCGCCTCGCGCCGCTGTTCCGCCGTCGCAAGGCCGCTGCGTTCCAGGCCATGTACGAGCACCAGCCGATGCGCTTGGCGCAGCTGCCCGCAGGCCCGTCGATGCACCTGCACCGCCGCTACCGGTTCGGCGATCTCGCCGAATTCACCATGATCGACACCAGGCAGTACCGCACCCCGCAGGCGTGCGGTGACGGCTCGGCGGTCGTCGGATGCGCCGACCGTTTCGCCACCGACCGCACCATTCTCGGTGCGGCCCAACGCGACTGGCTCGTCGACGGCTTCGCCACTTCGCCTGCCCGCTGGCAGGTGCTCGGCAATCAGGTCGCCATGGCCCAGTCCGATTACGACCCCGGCCCCGACCTGCTGCTCGGCACGGATGCCTGGGACGGCTATGTCGCAGACCGTAATACGGTGCTGGCCGCAGCCACCGACCACGCGGTCGACAACCTGGTCGTGATCACCGGCGACCGCCACGAGAACTACGTCGCCGACCTACGCCGCGACTACGCCGATCCCGAATCACCGGTCGTGGCAACAGAATTCACCGGCACATCGATCAGCACCGGCAGCGACGGCGCGGATCTCACCGACGCGGGTCGTACGCTGCTGGCCGCCAACCCGGACCTGAAGTTCTACAACCGGCAACGCGGCTATGTTCGCGTCGACCTCGACCATCGCCAGTGGCGCAACGACTTCCGCGTGGTCCCCTACGTGAGCCGTCCGGGTGCCCCGATCAGCACGCGGGCGAGTTTCGTTGTCGAGGACGGGATCCCCGGCGCGGTCAGGTCAGCCTGAGGTCAGCTGCCCTTCGGCGGCACCGGTCAGCAACGCGCGCATCGTGTCGCCATAGCCTCGACGCTACCCGCGCCCCGCACACCGACCCGGGCGCGCACGCGTCACGGATCCGGGGTGAATTCCTCCATCGTCATCGCCGCACCCTCGGGGACCTGGACCGGGCGTAGCAGCGCCCAGCCGATGAACACGACGGCGAACCCGATCATGCCGAGCCCCGCCCAGAGATTCACATC
>NZ_JBHWZY010000254.1:0-8162 GCF_042727815.1 Nocardia sp. NPDC060220 | reverse complement strand
GCGTCGAGGAGCTGGCGCACGGACTCGATGAACAGTTCCTCGGGCAATTCCGCCATCGCCATGCGCGCGGCCGAGCGGCGGAACCGCGCGGCGTTGGCATCGATGCGGAAGGTCGCGATCTCGCCGCCGGGCTGACGGTAGGCCTTGAGCCCTTCGAAGATCGCCTGGCCGTAGTGGAACACCATGGTCGCCGGGTCCATCGAGAGCGGACCGTACGGTTCGACGCGCGCGTTGCCCCACCGGCCGTCGGCGTAATCGATCGACACCATGTGATCGGTGAAGAATCGTCCGAAACCGGGGGCCGCCAGTACCTCGTCCCGCCGCTGCGCCGGGGTGGGCGCGGGATGCGGGATACGGGTGAACTGTGCGGCGACTGTCATGGTGGGAATCCTATCCGGGCCGATTCGGTGCTGTCTCACCCCCACTACGGGGGAGTTACTTGGTCTTGGTGTCGACGAAGGGCGGCTTGACGACCGCGGCGCGCAGCTTGCGCCCGCGCACGTCGACCTCCACCTCGTCACCGGGTTCGAGCTTCGCGTCGGTGTCGAGCAGCGCCAGCGCGATGCCGACCTTGAGCGACGGTGAGAACGTCCCCGAGGTGGTCTCGCCGACCGGCTCACCGTCGCGGAGCACGGTCTGGCCCTGGCGCAGCACGCCGCGATCCAGTGCCTTCAGTCCCATCAGCGTACGGCGCGGGCCGTCGGCCTTCTCCTGCTCGAGCGCGGCCTTGCCCCAGAACTCCGGCTTCTTCCAGCCCACGGCCCAGCCGGTGCGGGCCTGGTTCGGGGTGATGTCGAGGGACAGTTCGTGTCCGTGCAGCGGGTAGCCCATCTCGGTGCGCAGGGTGTCGCGCGCGCCGAGTCCGGCCGCCTGGCCGCCCTCGGCCTCGACCTGCGCGATCAGTGCACGGAACAGCGGCTCCGCGTCGGCCCACGTCGGCAGCAGCTCGTAGCCGTGCTCGCCGGTGTAGCCGGTCCGGCACACGCGCACGGGGCGGCCCTGCCACTCGGCGTCGGCGTAGGCCATGTACTCCATCTCGGTGGGCAGTCCGAGTGCGGTGAGCACCTCGGTGGCCTTGGGCCCCTGCACCGCGAACACCGCGTAGTCGCGATGCTGGTCGGTGACGGTGATGCCCTCGGGAGCGACCCTGCGCAACTCGGCCACCACCGCCGCGGTGTTGGCCGCGTTCGGCACCAGGAACACCTCGTCGTCGCTGACGTAGTAGGCGATCAGGTCGTCGATCACGCCGCCGTCCTCGGCACAGCACAGGGTGTACTGCGCCTTGCCCGGCTGGATCCGGCCCAGGTCGTTGGTCAGCGCCGAGTTCACGAAAGCCGCAGCTCCCCGACCCGCGACCGTCGCCTTACCGAGGTGGCTCACGTCGAAGAGCCCGACCGTGGTGCGCACCGCCGTGTGCTCGCCGACCGTGCCCGCGTACTGCACGGGCATCTCCCACCCACCGAACGGCGCGAAGGTGGCGCCGAGTTCGACATGAACAGCGTGGATGGGGCCCTCGAGCAGCGCGGTGTCGGTCATGGGCAGAGTTTATCGGGCGGCGCGCCTACCGCTTCCTGCCCCCGTAATTGCGGGGATCCGACCGGTTTCGCGCGTCGCCCGCCGGTGCGAGGATCGCGGGCATGAACCTCCGTCGGAGCGGCGTCTCCGGCTCGACCGGACCGATCGACCTCGGCTGCCTCAGCCAGGCGAACAGCGCGTCCCGCCACCGAGGGGTGCACGGGTGACGCTGTCCGCGTCGAAAGATCGTGACGCCCAACGGCGGTAGTGTTCTGGGTGTGAGTGAGTTGCCCCGAGCACGCTTCGGCCATGTCGCCCGGATGGACGACACGATGAGCCGGGCGGTGTCCCGTATTCCGGAGTCGTCGGTCGATCGCGGCATGCTGCGGTTGACCCGGTCTGCCAACACCGGCGGTCTATGGCTGGCCGTGGCGGCGGCGCTCGCGGTGAAGCCGGGTCCCCCGCGACGGGCGGCGTTGCGCGGCGTCATCGCGCTGGGTGGCAGCAGCTTCGTCGTCAACCTCGTGCTCAAGACGCTGATCCCGCGGCGGCGGCCGCCGGCCGAACTGATGCCGCTGGGCCGCAGGCTGGTCGCCGCGCCGGTGTCGTCGTCCTTCCCGTCCGGCCACAGCGCCAATGCCGCCGCCTTCGCCACGGCCGTCGCCCTGGAGAGCCCGCGCGCCGCGCTCGCCGTCGCGCCGGTGGCCGCCGCCGTCGCCTACTCGCGCATCCACACCGGCGCGCACTGGCCGTCCGACGTGCTGGTCGGCGCCGGCGTCGGCACCGCTGTCGCTCTCACCACCCGCCGCTGGTGGCCGATTCGCGAATCCGACGAGGCCGACGCGCACGTCGTGCACGACGCGCCCATCCTCGCCGACGGCAAAGGTCTGCTGCTGCTGGTGAATCCCCGCTCCGGCGACTCCTCCTACGACCCCACGGCGGACATCGCCGAAGCCCTGCCCGCCGCGACCCTGGTACGCACCGAACCCGGCCGTGACGCCGTCGAGGTGTTGCAGGAAGCAGTCGACACCGCTGTCGCGACCGACAGCGACACCGCGGATCGCACGGCGAGCGACCGCACCTCGGTCCTCGCGGTCGGTGCCGCGGGCGGAGACGGAACCATCGCCGCGGCGGCAGCCGTCGCGGTCCGCAACAACCTGCCCCTGGTCGTCATCCCCGCCGGCACCCTGAACCACTTCGCCCGCGACCTCGGCGTCTACGACCTGCGCGAGGTGGCCGATGCCACCGGCACCGGCGAAGCCGTCGAAGTCGACATCGCCGCAGTCGAACTCGACACCACCGACGGCCCCTACACCCACCATTGGATCAACACCGCGAGCATCGGCGCTTACCCCGAGCTGGTCCGCCTGCGCGAGAAGTGGGAAGACCGCTGGGGCAAGTGGCCCGCCTTCGCCGCCGCCCTCGTCGTCACGCTGCGCCGCGCGGAACCGATCCACATCCGGCTCGACGACCGCTGGCACGACATGTGGTTCCTGTTCATCGGCAACGGCCCCTACCACCCGCACGGTGCTGTGCCCGCTTTCCGCTCCCGCCTGGACGAGGGCCTGCTCGACGTCCGCTGGCTCCGCGCCGATGTGCGGTTCTCCCGTACCCGCGCCGTCATCGCCCTGATGCTCGCCGCCATCGGGCACAGCCGCGTCTACGGCGAACGTCAGATGCACGAACTCACCGTCACCTCGAGAACCCCCGTCGCCGTCGCCGCGGATGGCGAAGTAGTGGGTATCGCAACCACTTTCCGTTTCTCGGTGGCGGGCCGGATCCCGGCCTACCGCCGTAACGAGGACAACCCCCGCTGGGAAAACCGCCCACGACCCCACCACCGCCGCCCCCTGGCCTGGCTCACCGACCGCCGACGCTGACTTCCTCACAAACCCGTCTCGTCTCGATCACCATCGCCCACAACAGCCTTGCGCCCCCGGCCGTGGGTACCGAGGATGGGTAGATGAGCTCGCCGGACGGGGGACGTCCGATCACCGCAACCGAAGCCGCCCGCCGCTGGGACCCGTGGACCCCGAGCGTGGTCGCCGCCCGCCTCGCCAGCTGCCCGACCCCCTGGGCCGTCGCGGGCGGCTGGGCCCTCGACCTCTTCGCGGGCGCGATCTCCCGCGCTCACGACGACATCGAAATCACCGTTCCCCGAATGGATTTCCCCCAGATCGCCGCCGCCTTCCCCGAATACGAATGGGACGTCGTCGGCAGCGGCGAGCTCTGGCCCTATGCCCTGGCCGCGTCCAACCCCGAACTCCATCAAACCTGGCTGCGCGACCCCTTCACCGGCGCCTTCCACCTCGACGTCTTCCGTGAACCGCACGACGGCGACACCTGGATCTGCCGCCGCGACCCCACGATCACTCTCTCCTACACCGAACTCATCCGCACCACGGCCAACGGCATCCCCTATCTCGTTCCCGAGGTCGTGCTGCTGTTCAAGGCGAAAGCCAACCGCCCCAAAGACCACGCCGATTTCCTCCGCGTCCTGCCCCTTCTCCCCGAGTACCGGCTCACCCGGCTGAATTCCTGGCTGACCCAGCTCTACCCGGATCACCCATGGCTGACCGAGATCTGCGCGCCCGCCGTCGTCCCCACCACTGCGGAATAGCGACAAACAGGCGGCGCGGAACCAACCGCGATCGGGCGATACCGCCGATCCGAAATCGAACGGTCGCCGAATTCATTCGGCCATCCGGCACCACTCTCGTCGATAGTCGACCCAATCCTGCGGCGTGGCAGCGAAATCCACATACATGGCCACACCGAAATTTGCGCGGCCGACGTCGGTGTCGGTCAGGCCGAGACGAATCCCCCGTACCGCGGCGGCAACGGTCTCGGCAGCACCGTGATGGCCCGGGTCGTCGGCCCAGAAGGCGGGTGCCCCCATCAACAGATCGACTCCGTCCGGTGTCACCTCGGCGGCGAGTTCGGTCTGCTGCGCCACATACCCGCTGTAGAGAGCTCGGGTAGGCATCGCCGTGTCATAGGACATCACCGCCACCTGATCGGAGCGACGGGCGACCTCGGCGAAATAGGCTTGGCTCCACCATTTTCCGTGATCGGCGACAGCCGAACCCACCGAATGCAATCCGGGCAGCGGATCGATCACCGGCGCCGAGACCGACAGCTGGACGTGCGCCCCCGATGTCACGACCCGAGTCGCGTCGAGCAGCGCGAGAAATCCCGGCGACCCGGACCGAACGGGTTCGAGGTCGTAATGCACTCCGTCGAACCCGTAGGCCAGCACTCGCCGCGCCGATGCCACCACCCGCTCGCGCGAGGCCGCCGATTCCACATCCAGGCCGTCGAATTCGGGCTGCACGATGTCGCCGAGCCACGACTGCACCCGAATTCCCGGTAGTCGCGCGTGCACCGCGTCGACGAACCATTGCGCCCGCGGTGCGAGATCGTCGCGCAGACTCCCGTCGTGTTCCAACGGTCCCGTATGGACGTACAGATCCCGAACTCCGGTACCTGCCAGCAACTTCCCGAGTCCGTCGATATCGGCGTCGGTCTTGCGCCCGTCCACCCAGGCATGACCGAGCCAGACCGCGTCTCTGCCTCGCGTCCGCGCCTGTTCGGACTGTTCGCCGATGTTGTGCACCAGCAGGGCGGCTACCACCCCCGCCACCGGAAGCGTCACCACAAGAACCAGGGCGAGCGCGATCACCGCACCCCGTGCCCACCACGACAGCGCCCGCCATTTCCCCCGCATCACTCCCCCTTGTCCGAGTGCCCCGATGCTACCGGCAGGTACCGACAAGCAAATTTACGACAAATCACCCACCCGTGAAACACTGTGCGCCGCTGAATAATTGAATGGAGCACCATGAAATACGCCGTCACCCTCGGTTCCGCCGTCATCGCCGCCTTCGCGTTCGCGATCGCCACGCCGACCGTCGCAACAGCGCAGCCCTCGAACTGCCACGCCTCCTACACCCCGTGCCTGCCCATCGTCAGCGATGTGGACTGCGAAGGCGGTAGCGGCAACGGCCCCGTCTACACCGGCCGCGTCACGGTGATCGGCCCCGACGACTACGGCCTCGACCGCGACGGAGACGGCATCGGCTGCGAGTGAACAGCACGAGGGGCGTGCGATGAACGACATCGCACGCCCCTCGGGATCAACCTCTCAGCGGTTGCCTTCAGGACCCCAGCCCTGGTCATTGGGCTTGCCCAGATCGGGACCATCCGGATGCTCGGGACCGCCGTATCCCGGCCCGCCCGTGCCCGGACCACCGGTGCCAGGACCCCCGTAACCCGGTCCGCCCGTGCCCGGACCCCCGTAACCCGGCCCGCCTGTACCCGGACCACCGGTGCCAGGACCCCCGTAACCCGGTCCGCCCGTGCCCGGACCACCGGTGCCAGGACCGCCGTAACCGGGACCGCCCGCAGGCCCGCCGTAACCCGGTCCACCTTCGGGACCGCCGTAACCGGGACCGCCGTAACCCTGTCCGCCTTCTGGACCGCCGTACCCCGGCTGCCCGCCGAATCCCCCTGCGGGCCCGCCGTATTGCTGCGGGTATCCCGGCTCCGGGGTCTTCGCCGCGCCGGCGACCGGCCCACCGGTGACAAGCCGGTAGGCGTAGGTCGAGGCGATGATCGTCAACGGGATCGTGACGAGCAGGCCGAGGCCGCACAGCAGCGCACCGACGATGTTGATACCGAACAGCGCCAGCGCCAGCAGCAGCAGCGTTCCCGCGTTGCTCGAGATCGCCGAGAAACTCGACTTGATCGCGGTGACACCGTCCTGGTCACGGTCGATCACGAACTGCATCGTCCACCAGGTGAAGAACGCGACGACCAGGCCCGGCAACACACACAGCAGCAGGCCGATGCCGGTCGCCAGACCGACCAGCAGGCCGGCGATGATCACCGCACCCACATTGGTGAACTGGAAGAACGACCCGAATCCGGGCTTGTTGCCATCGGTTTCGTGCAGCGAGCCACGCACGAATGCCGCCGAGATCAGATATCCGATCACCGTGCTCACGATGGTGCCGAGGATCTGCCAGAGCCCGAACCCGAAACTGACACCGCCGTCATAGTCGGTGTCGCCGGAGTTTCCGAGCCCGAACAGGAAGCTGATCACCGCCTGGATCAGGAATGCGACGACCACCATCCCGATCCACACGAGCGCGTTGTCTTTGAATTTCGTCCACCCGTACCCGATGGCGTCACCGACACTGAGCGTCGGTCCCGCCGGAGGATAACCGGGTTGCTGCTGTCCATATGTCATCCGAATCGCTTCCCCTCATCGTTCGAGACGGCCGCTGCCGCTCATATGAGTACTCCGATCCGACGTCACGGTCACGCCGACACAGCCGATCATGACATATGGAAAACGCTACTTGCCGGTGTTCTCGCGCTTCGGGAGTTTCCAGCCGGGACGAGGAAAATGGCAGGTGTAGCCGTCGGGGTAGCGAATCAGGTAGTCCTGGTGCTCGGGCTCGGCGTCCCAGAACGTGCTCGCCGGGGTCACCTCGGTGACGACCTTGCCCGGCCACAGGCCCGAGGCGTCGACATCGGCGATGGTATCGACGGCGACGCGGCGCTGATCGTCGTCGAGATAGAAGATCGCGGAACGGTAACTGTCGCCGAGATCGTTGCCCTGGCGATCCTTGGTGGTCGGATCGTGGATTTGGAACAGGAACTCGAGCAACGCGCGGTAGTCGGTCTGCGCCGGGTCGTATTCGATCTCGACGGCCTCGGCGTGGCCCGGGTGATTGCGGTAGGTGGGATTGTCGTTGGTGCCGCCGGTGTAGCCGACCCTGGTGGCCAGTACGCCGGGCTGCCGGCGGATCAGATCCTGCATGCCCCAGAAGCATCCACCGGCCAGAATCGCCTTACGAGTGTCGCTCACACATCCTCCTTCATGAGGGCTCAACGGTCGCACAAAACGGCCACAACCGCCTCTATGGAACACCGGTTTCAGCGCCGGAATTCCCGTCAGTATTGTTGCCGCCCGAGCGTTACCTCAGCAATGTCCACGTGCACTTTCAGGTCAGGCCAGGAAGTAGGAGGAAGACGGCGCGATGCCACGATTTGTCATTTCCCAGTGTTTGGCGATCGGATTGGCGGCAACAGCTCTGATGGGGACGGCGGCGACCGCCACGGGGGCTCACCCCGGCGCCGACGACTCGATCGCGCAGGACGCGGCGCCCTGCGAGGAACTACGACAGGCACGGCAGAACGGCCAGGGAGTCCGCGGTGCGAGCCCGGCGGCCGCGGGCCAGATCGACGCGGTGCTGATCACCGCGAAGAACCGCATGCCGATCGCGGGCGGCAAGATCGTCCTCACCGGCATCGACGCCTGTGGCGACAATATTCACCGGCACATGTCCACCGGGGCCAACGGGCAGGTGAGTTTCCGCGGACTACAGCCCGGGCGCTACCGGCTCACCGCCTACCGCAACGATTCGGCGACGCAGTCGGTCACCCGCGCCGATGTCGACCTGTCGACTCCGTCGCTCAAAACGATCCAGTTCACCGCCGACTGATCGAGGAGGCCGGGCCGGGCGCTGTCACCGCCCGGCCCGAAACCTGTTGACCCCCAGCGCGGTCGCGTGTCCCGTGATAGAAATCACCCCAGAGTGAAAAGGGGTGGTTTCCGCATGGAACCGACAGCCGAACAG
>NZ_JBHWZY010000253.1:0-8164 GCF_042727815.1 Nocardia sp. NPDC060220 | reverse complement strand
CTTCCTGCACATCCGCTCCTCGCGCGCCGATGCGATACCGGTGATCCTCACCCATGGCTGGCCCGGTTCGATCCTCGAATACCTCGACGTGATCGCGCCCCTCACCGAGCCGGAATCGGCCGACGCGCCCGCCTTCCACCTCGTCATCCCCTCGCTGCCCGGTTTCGGCTTCTCCGGCCCCACCCGCAGCACCGGCTGGAACCGCTACCGCACCGCCCGCGCCTGGGCCGAGCTGATGGCGCGCCTGGGCTACCAGCGCTACGGCGCCATCGGCAACGACGGCGGCTCGATGGTCTCCCCGGAGATCGGCCGGATCGCGCCCGACACGGTGATCGGCGTGCACGTCACCCAGCTGTTTTCGTTCCCGTCCGGCGACCCGGCCGAGTTCGAGGGCCTGTCCGAGGCGGATATGGCCGCGCTGCAGCATCTCCAGTGGTTCCACGAGAACAAGATGGCCTTCAATACCCTGCACAGCCAGCAGCCGCAGACGCTGGCCTACGCGCTCGCCGATTCCCCGGTGGGTCTGCTCGGCTGGAACGCGCAGCTGTTCGGCGAGTCGCTCGACGCGCAGTTCGTGATCGCGAATGTGGCGCTGTACTGGCTCACCGGGACAGCGGGTTCGTCGCTGCGCTTCTACTACGAGGACGCGCACGCCACCGAGCAGCCGACCGAGCCGACCACGGTCCCGACCGGGCTGGCCATGTTCGCCGGCGATTTCCAGTCGATCCGCCGGTTCGCCGAGCGCGACCACAGCAAGATCGTCAGCTGGAATTCCTACGACACCAGCGCGGGTACGGGCGGCGCGAACGACGCGGCCGGGCACTATGCCGCGCACGAGGCGCCCGCGGTGCTGGTCGGCGACATTCGCGAGTTCTTCGCCGGGCTGGCCTGATTCGTCCAGGTGCCGCGGCCCACGCTCCCCTCATCGGTGCGTGGGTCGCGACCCATTCGAATCATGCACCAGCGCAGTGTGATACGCGCAGCAAAGATGCCAATCAGTGATGCTCGTGCAGGTCGGCCCAGGCCGGAAACGGATCGGCGTAGCCGGTCCACGCGCTCGGGCCCGCCGCGAACTCCGCGTCGGTGAGCAGCGCGGCGTCGAGTTCGCGCCGCACGGCGGGGGCGTCGAGGCGCACTCCGATGAACACGAGCTCCTGTCCGGCAGGCACTTCCAGTTCCGACCACCACGCGCCGGGTTCGAAGGTCAGATTCGGGCCCGCCTGCGACCAGATCGCCGCCAGCTCGGGACGGCTCGCGATCCAGCAGAATCCCTTGCTGCGCAACATCCCCCGCAATCGCTCCAGCACGGCGGCGAGGCGTTGCGGATGGAAGGGCCGGTCGGCGAGAAAGGTGATGCTGCTGATTCCGTATTCCTCGGTCTCGGGAGCGTGTCCCCCCGCCAATTCCTCTGCCCAGCCTTCGGATTCGGCCGCGACCACCGGGTTGTAGCGTCCCGTGGCAAGCACTTCGTGCAGATCCACGACGCCCTTTTCGGTTCGCAGCACGTGCGCGCGCGGGTTGAGCCTTCGTACGGTCGCCTCCACCGTGGCCGCGGCGTTCGCGCTGACCAGGTCGGTCTTGTTGATCAACAGCACGTCGGCGAACTCCACCTGATCGACCAGCAGATCGGCGATCGAGCGGGCATCACCCTCGCCGGCTTCGAGGTCGCGTTCCGTGAGCGCCTGTCCGCGGACGAGTTCGGCCAGGAAGGTCGAGGCGTCGACGACGGTGACCATGGTGTCGAGGCGGGCGATGTCGCCGAGGCGGAACCCGTCGTCGAACTCCCAGTCGAAGGTGGCGGCCACCGGCATGGGTTCGGAGATGCCGGTGGACTCGATCACCAGCTGGTCGAAGCGGCCCTCGCGTGCCAGACGCGCGACGGCTTCGATCAGGTCCTCGCGCAGGGTGCAGCAGATGCAGCCGTTGGTGAGTTCGACCAGCTTCTCCTGGGTGCGGTCGAGGTGCCCCTGGCCCGCGATCAGCGCGGCGTCGATATTGACCTCGCTCATGTCGTTGACGATCACCGCGACCCGGCGGCCGTCGCGGTTGGCGAGGATGTGATCGAGCAGTGTGGTCTTGCCTGCGCCGAGGAAGCCGGACAGGACGGTGACGGGCAGAGGTGTCAGGGTGTTGGTCACGAGTTAATGATAATGGTTTTCATTTGCAGTGCCCAGGTGGGGTCTCGCGACGGCGAGTGCGGTCGTAGGGTTGGGGCGTGAAGATGTTGCCGCTGACCCCCGATGGCCAGACCCCCGTTCGCGCGCTCACCATCGCGGGCACCGACTCCGGTGGCGGCGCGGGCATCCAGGCCGATTCGCGCACCATGGCGCTGTGCGGCGTGCACGCGTGCGTGGCGGTGGCCGCCGTGACCGTGCAGAACACGGTGGGCGTCAGCGGGTTTCACGAGATTCCGCCGCAGGTCGTGGCCGATCAGGTACGGGCGGTCGTGCGCGATATCGGCATCGGCGCGGCCAAGACCGGCATGCTCGCCTCCACCGCGATCATCGAGGCCGTCGCCGGGGTGTGCCGCGAGCTCGGAATCGGGCGCGAGGGCACCATCCCCCTGGTGGTCGACCCCGTCGCGGCTTCCATGCACGGGGATCCACTGCTGCACGCGGAGGCCCTGGAGGCAGTGCGCAACACGCTGATTCCGCTGGCGACCGTCGTTACCCCCAACCTCGACGAGGTGCGTCTGATCACCGGCATCGAGGTGGTCGACGACGCCACCGCGCGCAAGGCCGCCGAGGCATTGCACGCACTGGGCGCGCAGTGGGCGATCGTGAAGGGCGGCCACCTGCGCGCCTCGGAATTCAGCACCGACCTGCTCTACGACGGCGACACCTTCCGCGAGTTCAGCGCACCGCGCATCGCCACCGGCAACGATCACGGCGGCGGCGACACCCTGGCCGCGGCGATCGCCAGCGCGCTCGCCAACGGCTACCCGGTTCCCGACGCGGTGGAGTTCGCCAAGGAGTGGACCTACCGATGCCTCGCCGCCTCCTACGATCTCGGCGCAGGCCACGGCCCCGTATCACCGCTCTGGAGACTTCACGTCGACGCATGATCGGCGCGGCCGCGCACGGCCGAGGTATGCCTAGCGTGGCGTCCCGAACATGTCGGTACCCAGGTTCATACTGAACCCATCGCACCCCCGTCGACCCCAACGACGTGATCGACGAGAACAACGGAGTTCGTGTCGGGCGCGAGATCTCAGTCGAGACCGAAAGCCGAGCGCAGCGGTTCCGACGGGTCGATCTTGACCCCGTTGAAGCGAGCGTGCGCCTGCGCCAGCGCCGAGATGCTCTCGGCCAGATAGTCGACGAAGCGCTCGACCGGCATCGCCGATACTTCGCGCTGGTTCGCGCCGAGCCACCAGTCCGTGGCCGAGGCGACCGCGCCGAAAATCGAATAGTTCACCAATTCGATCCCGGTCACGTCGATCGATTCGGTCGGCAGCAGGCCCGCGAAGAATTCCGCCGCCCGCCGCGCCGATTGGCGGGCCGCGACCAGAGCGCGTTCGGTTTCCTTGGCCTGCTGGCTGAAATGGCTGTGCAGCATGAACCGGAAGACGTTCGGATGCGCCGACACGACCGCCACGTATTCGGTGGCCGCGGTATGGACGAGTTCGCTGATCGAATCGTCGGTGAGATTCACGCTGGTGAGCACGCGCTCCCAAAGCATGTCACGTACCCGGTCGACGATCGCGTTGTAGAGGTCGGTCTTGTCCTCGAAATGGCGATACAGCTTCGGCTTGGCCGCACCGGCTTCCTTGGCGATATCGCCCATGCTCACATCGGGCCCGACCTGATCGAGCGCCCGGAACGCGGCGTCGACGAATTCGATCCGCACCTGCACGCGATGCTCACGCCAGCGTTCGGTCCGCGCGTCGACACGACGCCGCGGCGCCTCGTCCGTCTTGGGGTAACCGCGCGTCACGGTAGTAATACTAGGGCGGGCCGTACCGCGGGTTACGCACCCCACCGAGAGCGGGAACACATTTGCTGAAACAGCAAGATTTCTGGCGCCCGTCGGAGCCGCCGATGCACTATCGGATGATCCTTTCACCCTGACTGACCAGGAGCATCGATGACCGAGACCGTGGCGAACGCCGAAGAGTTCTGGGAAGACTTCTACCGCGAACGTGCGCAGATCTGGACCGGTAACCCGAACCCCCTCCTGGTGCGCGAGGTCTCCGAGCTGACCCCCGGGACCGCCCTCGACCTGGGCTGCGGCGAGGGTGCCGACGCGATCTGGCTGGCGGAGGGCGGCTGGCAGGTCACCGCCGCCGACATCTCCGCGACCGCGATGGAGCGTGGCGCGCGCCGGGCCGCCGAGGTAGGCGTGACGATCGTGTGGGAGCGCCACGACCTCCAGGCGAGCTTCCCGGCAGGCACCTTCGACCTGGTGTCGGCGCAGTTCCTGCACTCCCCGGTGGAACTGCCGGACGAGCGGGCCGGGATTCTGCGCAGCGCGGCGGCCGCCGTCGCGCCGGGTGGCGTACTGGTGGTCGGCGCGCACGCGGCCGCGCCGAGCTGGGCCTCCAGCCAGATGCACGCTCATGTGTTCCCGACCATCGAGCAGGTGCTCGAGCAGCTCGAGCTCGGGCCCGAGTGGCAGGTCGAGACCGCCGAGCTGGTCCACACCCCCTCGACCAGCCCCGACGGTGTGGTCGGCGAGCGCGCCGACAGCGTGCTGCGCCTGCGTCGCGGCTGACCACGATCCCCAGCAACCTCCCAGCTCGGTCCCAGCTCGGTGGCAGCGCGGCCATCGAGTCTGGGTGTCATGACTCAGACCGAGGCCGAGCAGAAGGCCATGCAGAGCAGCCGCGCGCCGGTGCTCGACGTAGTGATACCCGTGTACAACGAAGAGGTCGATCTCGGCCTGTGCGTGCGGAGGTTACATGCCTATCTGCGCGCCGGATTCCCGTTCACAGCCCGCATCACCATCGCCGACAATGCCAGCACCGACGCCACCCTCGCGGTGGCGGAGTTGCTGGCCGCCGAACTCGACGGCGTCGAGGTGCTGCACCTGGACGCCAAAGGGCGTGGGCGGGCCCTGCGGGCCGCGTGGGAAGCCTCGGACGCGGCGGTGGTCGCGTACATGGATGTCGACCTGTCGACCGACCTGGACGCGCTGCTGCCGCTGATCGCGCCGCTGGTGTCCGGGCATTCCGATCTCGCGATCGGCACCAGGCTCGACGCGTCGGCTCGCGTGGTGCGCGGACCCAAGCGTGAGATCATCTCCCGCTGCTACAACCTGCTGCTGAAAACCACTCTGCGGGCGGGCTTTTCGGATGCGCAGTGCGGATTCAAAGCCGTGCGCACCGAGGTCGCGCGCGAACTGCTGCCGCTGGTTCGGGATGGCGAGTGGTTCTTCGATACCGAGCTGCTGGTGCTGGCCGAGCGGGCGGGTCTGCGGATTCACGAGGTGCCCGTCGACTGGATCGACGATCCCGACAGCCGGGTCGACATCATCGATACCGCACGCAAGGACCTGCGCGGAATCTGGCGGTTGACCAGGGCGCTGACCACCGGCGCCCTCCCGCTGGACGAGCTGCGGGCCGCTGTCGGGCGGGAACCGCTGGTCGCCGGAGTACCCCTCGGCATGGTCGGGCAGCTGGTGCGGTTCGCGATCGTCGGGGTGAGCTCGACCCTCGCCTACATCGTCCTGTATCTGCTGTTGCAGCCGCTGCTCGGCAGTCAGGGCGCCAATCTGATATCGCTGCTGGTCACCGCGGTGGGCAATACGGCCGCCAACCGGGCATTCACCTTCGGCGTGCGCGGACGCGGCAACGCGATCTCGCACCAGTTCCAGGGCTTGGCCATCTTCGCGTTCGGGCTGGCGGTCACCAGCGGGTCCCTGTTCGCCCTGCACCGCTGGGCACCCGACGCACCCGTGGCGGTGGAACTCACCGTCCTGATCACCGCCAATCTCGTGGCGACACTCGCTCGTTTCGTCGGCCTGCGCTGGGTGTTCCGCCACGCGGGCGCCGACCGGACAACGAGCGTCTCGCCGGTGTTCGCAGCCACCGAGAGCGCGGAGTCGGCAGCGCGCACGCACGCGGTGGAGGTCCGTCGATGACCACGACCATCGCACCCACCCCACCCGCCGGCATCGCGCAGTCCACGCCGACCCGAAAGCGTTGGGAGCGACCCGCATTGGCGGCGTTGCTGCTCGGCACACTGATCGCCTATCTCATCAATCTGAGCGCCAACGGCTGGGCCAATGACTTCTATGCCGCTGCGGTACAGGCAGGTTCGCAATCGTGGGAGGCGTTCTTCTTCGGCTCGTCCGACGCCGCGAACTCGATCACCGTCGACAAACCGCCCGCTTCGCTGTGGGTGATGGAACTGTCGGTCCGGCTGTTCGGGCTCAACAGCTGGAGCATGCTGGTGCCGCAGGTGCTGCTCGGCGTCGCGAGCGTCGCACTGTTGTGGGCGACGGTGCGCAGGCCGTTCGGACCCGCGGCGGGGTTGATCGCGGGCACGGTGCTCGCGGTGACTCCCGTCGCGGTGCTGATGTTCCGGTTCAACAATCCCGACGCGCTGCTCGTCTTGCTGATGATCGCCGCCGCGTGGGCGATGACACGAGCGGTCGCGGACGGACGGTGGCGATGGTTGCTGCTCACCGGCGCGTTCATCGGATTCGGATTCCTGGCCAAGCAGTTGCAGGTGCTGTTGGTGGTGCCACCGTTGGCCCTGATGTATCTGATCGCCGGACCCCCGAGGCTGGGAAAGCGGGTCGCGCAATTGTTCGCCGCCGGAGCGGCGATGGTGGCAGGCGCGGGGTGGTGGATAGTGGCGGTGGAGCTGTGGCCGTCGGATTCGCGGCCGTGGATCGGTGGGTCGCAGAACAATTCGATCATCGAGCTCACTCTCGGATACAACGGTCTCGGCCGGTTGAACGGCAACGAGACCGGCAGTGTCGGACCCGGCGGGGAACTGCCCGCCGGCGGCAACGGGATGTGGGGAAGCACCGGGATCACCCGGATGTTCGAACCCGCGCAGGGCGGTCAGATCGCGTGGCTGATTCCGGCGGCGTTGCTCGCGCTCGTGGTCGGGCTCGCCTTGCGCGGACGAGCGCCGCGCACCGATGCTCGACGGGCCGCGCTGATCCTCTGGGGCGGTTGGCTTCTCGTCACCGGGCTGGTGTTCAGCTTCATGGCGGGGATCTTCCACCAGTACTACACGGTGGCGCTCGCGCCCGCCGTGGCGGCGCTGGTCGGGACCGGCGCCGTGCAGATCTGGGGTTCGCGTGATCGGCTGTGGGCGCGGTGCGCGGGCGCGGTGGCCATTGCGCTCACCACGGCGACCGCGTGGATGTTGTTGTCACGCAGCGCTTCCTTCCAGCCGTGGTTGCGCTGGACGATCCTTGTCGTCGGTGTCGTCGCCACCGTCGCGTTCGTGTTCCCACTGGCTCGCAAGCAGTCGGTGATCGTGGCGCTCGCCGCTGCCTTCCTCGGCCTCGCCGGACCGATCGCCTACTCGATCGACACCCTCGCGTCCGCGCATTCCGGTGCGATCCCTTCCGCCGGACCGAGTTCCGGCGGGATGCACGGCATGGGGGGACCCGGCATGCGTCCCGGTGGCGACGGTGGCAGGCCCGGCGCCGACGGATCCGCCAGGGGCGGTGCCGCACCTGGCGGGACGGCCCCGGACGGTGCAGCCACGGGTGCGCCGGACGGTGGCGCGCAGGGGCAGGACGGCGCGGCGACGCCGGACGGTGCCGCGCAGGGAACGAACGGCGACCAGCGAATGGGTGGCGCCGGCGGATTGCTGGGCGGATCACGGCCGAGCGATCAGATCGTCACCCTGCTCGAGTCGAACGGCACCGACTACACCTGGGTCGCGGCGGCCGTCGGTTCCAACAGCGCCGCCGGGTATCAGTTGGCCACCGAACTGCCGGTGATGCCGGTCGGCGGGTTCAACGGCAGCGACCCGTCGCCCACCCTCGAACAGTTCCAGCAGTACGTAGCCGACGGAAAGATCCACTACTTCGTCGCCGGTGGGCGCGGTGGTCCCGGCGGGAACAGCGCATCGACCAGCTCGGCGATCACCGCATGGGTGACGGCGAACTACTCGGCGACGACGGTCGACGGGGTAACGCTCTACGACCTCACCCAACCGAAGTCGTAGCCGTCTCGACGACAGGCTGGGCCCGGCGG
>NZ_JBHWZY010000252.1:0-8243 GCF_042727815.1 Nocardia sp. NPDC060220 | reverse complement strand
GGATTGCCGAGCTTCCGGATTTCGGCGGGATCGTCGATGCCGAAGATCACTCGGACGATGACATCGAGAGTCATCGCCCGCGCAGCGCGAAGCAGCGAGAACGGTTGGCCGGTGGGCCACGACGCCATCGCCGAGCGGGTCGCGGCGGCAACGATCGGCACATAGGTACGTAGTGCGTCGCCGTGCAGTGGCGGCGTGAGCAGGCGACGTCTGCGCAGGTGTTCGGGTTCTTCGAGCACGAACATCGAACTGTCGCCGTAGATCGCCGCGGCCGGCCCCACCCCTTCACCCCCGAGTAGTACGTCGGGTTTGGCGAGGAAGACCTGCTTCACCAGCTCGGGATCGTTCACGAGAACAACCCGTCCGAATCCGAGAATCGGCACCGCGACGATCGGACCGTAGTAGTCGAACAGCTTGTGCCCCAATCCTTCTCCGCCCAGGAGGTATCCAGCGCCGTAGAGAGCACCGGCCAGCGGCAGCGCGGGTGGCCCCGGCGCCCGACGGTGCCGCTGGTCGCCGATAGCAAGTGGAAGTGTCTTGGAAACGGCCACGTTGCCGATCCTTTCATCGAATGAGAAACACAGTGATTCTGATTATGAGATTACACAGTGTTTCCCATTATCAACAGCGTTCCGCCCTACTGAGCACCCGTGATAGCCGCACCACCGCACCCCGATAGGCGGCCTGAACACCAACGAGGTCACAGGCTGCACAAGGACGTCAGCCTTCAGTTACTCAGAGCGATAATTGGGGATCACGATCGCGCGTACGGCATCGACCAGCCGAGGGGCCAGAAGCGCGAGGGTGGCCGCCTCGTGATCGGCGAGGTACTGGGTGATGAGTTCGATGCAGGCTGCCACCGCCACGTGGCATTGCTCGATGGTCAGCGCCGGCAGATCGGGTTCGTACCGGGCGCGAAAGTCTTGCAGCGACGGCGCGGTGGCGGTGACGAACTCGTCGATCGCCTGGTTACGCCGAAGCCGCACCCGCGGGCCCGCCCCGAGGGCTTCGAGAAAGAACATCCGGGTAGCCGCGGGCGCGAAAGCCATCACCAGCAACAATCGCTGCGCGTACTCGAGCATGGTCTCCGGAGTAACGGACAGGTCATCGGTGTCATCCACACCGACACCCGCTTCGCCGATGAGCACACCGACCGCCTGGTAAGCGTCGAGAAAGACGTCCTCTTTGTTGGCGTACAGCTCATAGAAAGTCTTGCGGGACACGCCGGCACTCTTGGTGATGTCCTGCACCTTCGTCTGGGAGTACCCGAGATCGGCGAACAGCTCGATCGCCGCGGCGACGACGCGGGCACGCTGAGTTTCCCGGACGTCTTCGCGGGACAGCTCGTGCCGGTGCCGGGGCAGCGGCGTGGGGGTGGACCCGGAGAGCAACTGCAACACGATGGCGGCGGTCGTCGGCGACACCGTGGCATCGGTACTGCGCATAGCGCCACAGTAGTCGGTGGTGCGGTGAGCGAACGGTGGCGTGATCATCACCGACATTCTGGTGAGTGCGCGCTTCCGCCGATCTGGCTGAATGTTCCACGGGGGAACAGCACGCCGTAGAGGGAGATGTCGAGGCCGCACAGGTGACCGGTGGCATGGGTGCCGTATTGGAAGGCTCCGCCGATGCCCGCCAGTACGGAGTTCAGATCCAATACCGCCTGGTCGAGTTTTGCGCCGTTGGTCAGCAGCAGCGTCAGTGCGAGGCCGGTGCTGTTCTGCGCCGATGCGATGCGTGGCTGGATGCGGCCGAGCATGGCGGACAACTCCGTGGTGCCATCGGCTATCTGGGCCGTCGATGCCTGGAGGGCTTGCCCTTGCTCGGCGAGCCCGCCGATCAGCGCCCGGGTCTGGGTGACCAACGTTTCGAGTTCATCGCCCCGTGCGGCCAGACCCGTCATCACCGACGACAGATTCGTGATGACGTCGGAGAGCACAGCGTCGCGGCGCTGGAAGTCGCCAGCCAGGGTCGCGGCTTGAATGATGAACGCGCTCAACGACACCCCGTTACCCTGCAAAGCCTGAATCAGGGTCTCTGCCATCGCGTTGACCCGCTCCGGGGCCAGGGCCTGGAACAGCGGCTGAAATCCGTTGAGCAGCCCGGAGATATCGAACGACGGTTCGGTGCGATCGAGGGGGATGGATGCGCGGTCACCCAGGGGAATACGGGCCCCCTCGGACTCCACGCCCGGCGCCAGACCTACATACCGCTGCCCGATCAGGTTCTGGTACAGCACCAACGCCTTGGTGTCGCTGTAGAGCGTCTGCTCGCGTTGCACGACGAAAGTAACCAGTGCTCGATTGTGTTCGTCGAGCCCGATGCGCACGACCTTGCCGACCCGCACGCCCGCCATCCGTACGTCGTCGCCCTCGCGCAAACCCAAGACGTCGGAGAACGTCGCCGTATAGGTGCCCGTTTCACCTTTCACGTTGCGGGACAGGGTGTTCCATACAACGGCGGTCACAAGGATCGATGTCAGCGCGAAGACCGCGAAACCGACCAGCGGTCTACGGATACTCACATCCACCACCTCTCCAATCTAGAAACATCCTGTACTCTCATATAGAGAATCATTGCGTTTCTGATTGTGTTTGTCGAGAGGAGTGGCAAAGTGGCCACGAACCACACCCAGCGCGCGACCCCGCCCTGCGGGCACATCGCCGAGTCGGCCGACCGAGCGGTGGAGCAGCAGTTTCATCTGGAGGTCCCGACTACCCGAGTCGATGACGGCCTGTTCGGCCCGGATTCGGTGTCGTGGAAGGTGTGGTCGCATCCGGCCGTGATCCCCGGCGTCATGCGCTCGTTCGTGCTCGACATGGTCGCCAGCCCGCACGGCGCCGCCGCACTCGAGGAGCACAGTCGCTACCGGGAGGATCCCCTGGGACGCCTCAACCGGACCATGTACTACTTCCTGACCGTCGTGTTCGCCGACACCGACACCGTCGCGAAGGCCAATCTCCGTCTCGACCGGCTACACGCCCGCATCGTCGGCACCGAACCCATGACCGGGAACCGATACAGTGCCCTCGACCCCTACCTGCAACTGGGCAACCACATGCTCAGCTGGCACTCGGTCTACTACGCCTACCAAACATTGGCCGGAGGACTCACCCCCGAAGATGCCGATCGCTACTTCCGAGAAGCAGCGATCGCTTTCGAAACCCTCGGCGTCGACGAGGACGCCCTGCGCGCCTCCGCCGCCGAGCACGGACTCTCAGCCGAAGCCCTCGATCTAGACCACCTCCCCGCCAGTCACGAGGAATACCGCAGGCTATGGGCGGCTTCCCGCCACCTGATCTGCGTCAACGCCCAAACCCGCAGCACGCTCGATGCCATCCTGCATCCACGCGCCCTCGACGGCAGCCTCACCAAAGCTTCCCTGTTCCAGGCTTACCCCGCACTCGCCCGCGTCGGCCTCGCCCTCATTCCACGGCACATCCGCACCACCTGCGGTTTGCCCACCTCCCCCGCCGCCGATGCCGTCGCCCTCCGCGCCGGACGCGCCACCACCGCGCTCCTGCACCGCACCGGCACCTATTCCGAAGTCCTGCGACGCCTGAGCCCGCAGGGTTATCAGATTCAAACCACTGCGCTCCGAGACGCACACCGATAGCCACCACGCTCAGTGTGTGCCGAGCTTCTGGGCTTCGTCGTCGTCCCGTGCGCGAGGCGACCGATGGCCACATGTTCGATCCAGTGATACGCGCATCACGCGTCCTCGGTATCGGCGATCACAGGTCGACGACGACTTGCCCTTCTTGTGCGCGGTCGGTGCACAGCAGCATCGTGTCGGGCTCGTCGAGGAACCGCGCGGTCCCCCGGCTCTCGACGGCACCGGCAAGCACCTTGACCCGGCAAGTGCCGCAGAAACCTTGCTGACACGAGTAGGCGGTGCCCGGCCGGGTCGCGCGCACCGCGGACAGGGCCGACTGGTCCGCAGTGACCTCGACCTCGGTACCGGTGCGCGCCAAACGGATTCGGAACTGCTCACCACCGACCACCGGCGGTGCCGAGAAGCGTTCGAAATGCAGTCCTGCCGCGCCCGTTTCGGGCAGGAACGCACGAAAAGTGTCGTGCAGCACGGGCGGACCGCAGTAGTAGATCGACGACCCGGCGCGGACGTCGGCGAGCAGCTCGGCAGGGTCGGGGCGGCCGTTGCGCTCGGTGGTCAGCACGCGGACCCGATTCCGGTCCGTGGCGGCGAGCTCCGCCAGGAACGGCAGGGTCGCTTCGTTGCGGCCGAAGTAGGTGAGGGTCCAGTCGAGGCCGGACCGGTGGGCGTGGCCGATCATGGGCAGCAGCGCGGTGATCCCGATCCCGCCGGCGACGAAGGCGATGTTGTCGACGCCGGCCTTCGACAGCCCCGGGTCGGCGAACGGGAAAGCGTTGCGCGGCCCACGAATCGACAGGATCGAGCCTTCGCGTACGTCGTCGTGGATCTCGGTCGACGCCGTTCCGCCGTCGATCCAGCGCACCGCGATCCGGTACGTCGTCCGGTCGTCGGGATCGCCGCACAACGAGTACTGGCGAACCGTCCCCGACGGCAATGTGACATCGATGTGCGAGCCGGGATGCCAGCGCGGCAGCTCGGTTCCGGCACAGGATCGCAGCGTCAGGCTCACCACGCCCAGCGCCTCGGTCGTCTTCTCCACGACCCGGACCGCGATGCCACGCTCCATGACCGCAGGCCCGGTCGCGGGCAGGCGCAGGTTGCTGAGCGCACTGTAGAAGCGCAGCAGGGAGCGGTAGGCCCGCATGACCCGGTCGGGCCGGTTCGGATCGGTGAAAGACGGTGGGATGCGGCGACGGTCGAGCACGACGCCGACCCGGTCCGCGGTGGTCCGGATCTCGCTCATGACGCGGCCAGTGCGGCGGGAGAGGCCGCGAGGTAGGCGACCGCCTGCGAGGTCGAGCCGTAATTGCGCGGATGGTAGGACGGCCTGAAGTACTCGATGGACATCTTCGCGAGGCTGCCGGGTGACGGCACCATCCCCGCGCGCCAGGCGCGGCGCGCGGCCCGCACTGTTGCGAACAGTCCGCGTTCGGCGACCGGATCGTCGTTGAGCAGCAGCCGCATTCCGCGCAAGTGCAGCAAGGCGAAGGTGGGCATCGCAACCAGATAGGCCCTGATGCGATGCCAATAGCTGCCGTCCAGATGCGTGAACAGGTCGTAGGCGACATGCCGATGTTCGACTTCCTCGGCAAGGTGCCACAGCACCAGGTCGAGCACCCGCGGCTCGATGGTGCCTCGGCGCCACGCGTCGGCGTTGAGCGCCCAGTCGCCCAGGTACGACGTGAAGTGCTCGAGCGCCGCGACGACGGCGACGCGTTCGAGCAGCCAGTTGTGCGCACGCCGGTCGGTCAGTTCGCGCTCGCCGAGCAGTGCCCGGAAGAACCACCGGATCTGGTCGGTGAACCGGGTGGAGTCGAGCCCGTGCAGGTCGAGGTAGTCGACCAGGCTCTGATGCGCGGACGAGTGCGTGGCCTCCTGCCCGATGAAACCCACGACGTCCTCGTGGACCTCGGGATCGGTGATCAGCGGCAACGCCTGTTGGAAGACCTGGACGAAGAACACCTCGCCCTCGGGCAGCAGCATGTTGAAGCTGTTGATCACATGAGTCGAGAACGGGTCGTCGTAGACGTAGTGGAACGGCAGACCGGCCCAATCCCATTCCACGGCACGTGCTTTGAGTGCGACTTTGTCTTGATCACGCAGAGTGCTCACGGGGTTCTCCTGCCTGGGTTGCGGTGGTGGCTGCTTCGACGGCGTCGACGAACGCGCGGATGCGGTCGGCGATCTCGGCGGGGTTGAACGCCGGGGCCCAGTGGCCGCCGTCGACGTCGTGGACCTGCCACTGGTCGGCGACGTGGGCCACGTCGCGCTGTGCGGCGGGCGTGATGAAGATGTCGCGACGCGGGGCGAGCACCTGCACCGGCACGCCGACTCTGCGCAGGTGGGGACGGAGCAGCGTCGGTACCAGATTGGCGCTGTAGATCTTGAGACCGGCGCGGTTGTCGCGCGCCCGGTGCGGCGAAATATTCGGTGCCACACCGGCTTCCAGTCGGTGCGCGAGCCCGATCGCGGCGTCGACGAGACCGAGCCTGCACAGCAGCGCGCCGAGCACGGGGGTGGCCAGCGCGCCCATGTACAGCGGGGACTTCCACATCGTGGCGACCGCACGCCATCCGGGCGGTCCGGCGGCGAGGCTGCTGCGCAACCAGTGCGGGACACCGTCCAGACAGGGCCCGGAGATCGAGGTCAGGGAGGCGATCGCCGAGCGCGTCGCCGGGGCCGCGGCGGCGTGCCAGGCCTGCACCGCGCCCCAGTCGTGGCCGACCAGGTGCACCGGCCGGTCCGGGGAGACCGCCGCGGCTACCGCACCGATATCGGCGGCGAGCTGATCCTTGCGATAGGCGGAGATCGCCCGGGGTTTGTCCGATTCGCCGCTGCCACGTACGTCGAACGTCACGGTGTGGAACCGGTCCGACAGCACGCGCGCGACGCCGTTCCAGACCGTCTGGTCGTCGGGGAAGCCGTGTACCAGCACGACGGTGGGCCGGGCGAGGTCGCCGGCCGTGGTGACGACCAGGCGATGTCCGTCGGTCGTCTCGATGGGGAAGCTCATCTGCGAATGCCCTTCTGCCTCGGATCATCGGTGATCCGAACGAGCTCGTCGTCTATGACGCGCTACATAGTGGGATGACAGCAATGTAGCCGTAACTGCGTGTCACAGTCAATGGCGAATGTGTTTCTACCTGTGTAACTCGGGTGGAAATGGTGCGCGAACGCGATCGTGGCAGAATCTGGATATGATGATTGACATAGGATGGTGACGCGGTGACCGCAGAGGACAGCGCGGCCGGAGTGACAGCGTCGGCCCGCGACAAGATGCTGATCGGCGCCGCCCTGCTTTTCCGGGAGAAGGGCATCGAGGGCACCTCCTTCGCCGACGTGATCGCCCGCTCGCAGGCGCCCCGGGGCTCGATCTATCACCACTTCCCCGGTGGGAAGGCACAGCTGGCCGAGGAGGCCACCCGGCACGCCGGGGCGCTGATGGCGTCGATGATCCTCAACGATCTGGCCACAAGTGGCCCCACCGCGACGCTGTCGCACATCGTCGACCTCTTCCGGCGCCAGCTCCACGACACCGATTTCGTGGCAGGCTGCCCCATCGCGGCGGGCGCGCTGGAAAGCGGCGATTTCGCCGAGGCGAAGAACGCCGCGGGCGAGGCCTTCGCGTCCTGGGAGTCGCTGATCACCGTCGCGCTGTGGCAACAAGGGGTACCGATGCCACGCGCCCAATCGCTGTCGACCACCGCGATCGCGGCGATCGAGGGCGCGATCCTGGTCGCCAAGGCGCAGCGATCGACCACAGCCCTGGATCGGGTAAATGCCGAACTCACCGCATGGCTGACGGCAGTACTGCCTGCCGCGCGCACCGAGGACGACGTATGACCGACACCGCCACTGACGGCCGAGCACCGTTGCGAGCCGCGTCCACTACCGAATTCTCGCCGGAGGCCACCACCCCATGTCGACCACCACGCTGAACCCGATCGATGTCGCCTTCCTCTGGGGGGAAACCGACTCCAACCTGATGAACATCGCACACCTCGACATCTTCCGGCTGCCACCGGACGCGGGCCCGGACTTCGTCGCGGACCTGCTCGACGACCTACGGACCTACACCGGTGCCACCAGCCCCTTCGACCGCCGCATCGACTCCGCGCTGATCGCTCGCGTGCTCCCACAATGGGTCAGCGTCGAAGCGCCGGACCTCGACTACCACCTCCAGCACCATGTACTGCCCGCGCCGGGCGGACAGCGTGAGCTCGGCGCCCTCGTCTCGCGCCTGCACGGTGTACCGATGGATCGGTCGCACCCGCTGTGGCAACTGCACGTCATCGAGGGCCTCGACGACGGACGTCTGGCGCTCTACGTCAAAGGACACCACGCCCTGCTCGACGGCGTCGCCACCGTGCGGCTCGCCCGCAAAGTGATGTCGAACGATCCCGACGAACGCGGCAGGCCTGCGATCTGGGCCTATCGCGAAACCCGGAAGCCCCGGCCCCACCCCACCCCGGATTCGGAAGGTACGGGCGCGAGCCCGGTCTCCTCGCTCCGGCGACTGATGAACGCTCCGATCCGGGGAATCGCCGATCAGCTCACGGGTGTACAGGCGATCTCACGCATGTACGGCGGGCTGTTCGAATCCGATGCGGCCCTGGTCAAGCCGTAC
>NZ_JBHWZY010000251.1:0-8266 GCF_042727815.1 Nocardia sp. NPDC060220 | reverse complement strand
AGTTCGTACACCTGCCATGCCGATAGACCCTAGCCGCAACCTTGCACAGCGAAGGTTACGCATCGCTGCGGCTCACGGTGTCGATCCACGGCGACAGCCGGTCGAGGCCCGGAAGCGGGTTCGCCGCAGCGTGATCGAAACTACGCGAGGCCCTCCAGCACGGCCGGGTTCGTCTCGTCACGCCATTCGATGGCGCGCCGGACTTCGGTGAGGTCGTAGCCGGGGCCGGAAACACCCACGGTGAACAGGGTGACGCCCGCATCGTGCAGCGCCTTCGCCTCGTCGCGACCCTGCCACTGCACCGAACGCTCGATCCGCGACTCGTCGGTACCGACGACGGCCGCGTGTTCGGCCAGCACCTTGTTCTTGTGGCCGAGAGTCGCCACGTCGGCGAAGGAGTGCCAGATGTCGGCGTACTCGGCGACCAGGCGCAGCGTCTTGCGCTCACCACCGCCGCCGATCAGGATCGGGATGTCGCGGACCGGCGGCGGGTTCAGCTTCCCGAGCCTGGCGGTGATGCGCGCCATGCTCTCCTTCAACAGGGTCAGCCTGCTGCCCGGCGTACCGAACTCGTAGCCGTACTCGTCGTAGTCACGCTCGAACCAGCCCGCGCCGATGCCGAGGATCAGCCTGCCGCCGCTGATGTTGTCCACCGTGCGCGCCATATCCGCGAGCAGGTCGGGATTGCGGTAGCCGCCGCCGGTGACCAGCGCGCCGAGCTCGACCCGCTCGGTCTGCTCCGCCCACGCGCCGAGCATCGTCCAGCATTCGAAATGCGCGCCCGCCGGGTCGCCGGTGAGCGGGAAGAAGTGATCCCAGTTAAAGATAATGTCGACTCCGGCGTCCTCGGCCCGCAACACCGCGTCGCGGATCAGACCGTAATCGGGCGCGTGCTGCGGTTGAAGCTGGACTCCGATACGGACCGGACGACTCATCTCGCTGGCTCCTCGATAGCTCGGGTTGGCACCGCGACCGAGGCTACCCGGCACCGTTGTGGGCCGCTACGATCCCAGCGACCCACTACTCGGATCGTCCGGCACGTTCCTGCCGGGATGGGATGTTGATCTACGCATGGCTACCGTCACTTTCGACCGCGCTACCCGGCTCTACGCCGGTGCCACCAAACCCGCGGTCGACGCACTCGACCTGGAGATCGCCGACGGCGAATTCCTCGTACTCGTCGGACCCTCCGGGTGTGGCAAATCGACCTCGCTGCGCATGCTGGCCGGCCTCGAAGAGGTCAACGCCGGGTGCATCCGGATCGGCGACAAGGACGTGACCAACGCCGAACCCAAGGATCGCGATATCGCGATGGTGTTCCAGAACTACGCGCTCTACCCGCACATGTCGGTCGCGGAGAACATGGGCTTCGCGCTGAAGCTGGCCAAGGTGTCCAAGGCCGAGCGCGACGAGCGGGTGCTCGAGGCAGCCAAGCTCCTCGACCTCGAGCAGTACCTCGACCGTAAGCCGAAGGCGCTCTCGGGCGGACAGCGGCAGCGCGTGGCGATGGGGCGCGCGATCGTGCGTCAGCCGCGGGTGTTCCTGATGGACGAGCCGCTGTCGAACCTCGACGCGAAGCTGCGCGTGCAGACCCGCACCCAGATCGCCCAGTTGCAGCGCCGGCTCGGCACCACCACCGTCTACGTCACGCACGACCAGGTCGAGGCGATGACGATGGGCGACCGGGTGGCGGTCCTCAAGGACGGCCTGCTCCAGCAGTGCGCCTCGCCGCGCGACCTCTACCGCGATCCGGCGAACATGTTCGTCGCCGGGTTCATGGGTTCGCCCGCGATGAACCTGTTCACCCTCCCCGTCACCGACGGGGCCGTCACCATCGGTGGCTACCCGGTACGGGTGCCGCGCGCGGTGGCCGACGCGGGAGAGGGCTCCGTGGTCCTCGGCATCCGCCCCGAACATCTCGAGGTCGGCGACGGCGGCCTCGAATTGGAGGTCGACGTCGTGGAGGAGCTGGGCTCCGACGCCTACGTCTACGGTCGCGCCCTCTCGGCGGGCGCCGGCGGCCAGACCGGGGAAACGATTGTGGCGCGCGTGGATTGGCGCAACCCGCCGTCCAAGGGCGATCGCCTCTGCCTGACCACCGACCCCGAACACGTGTACTTCTTCAGCGTGGACGGCAAGCGCCTGCGCTGATTCGGATGCGCGGGCGGCTCGTGACTCGAGTCGCCCGCGCACGATTGCGCTGTGCGCGTAGACGCTCGGCTCGATTCCGGTGCGGCCCTATGCTGATGCTCGGACCCGGTGATCGCCGGGCGGGTTTGCCGACATGGGGTAGTGACATGCGCATAGCAGTACTCGGCACCGGCCAGGTCGGTCGCCGGCTGGCGAGCAAGCTGGTCGAGGTCGGGCACACGGTGACGATGGGGTCGCGGACCGCCGACAATGCCGACGCCACCGCGTGGGCAGCCGAAACCGGCGGGGCGCACGGCACTTTCGCCGACGCGGCGGCAGCGGCCGAACTGATCGTGAATGCGACATCGGGCACGGTATCGGTGGCGGCGCTCACCGCGGCCGGGTCGGACAATCTCGCGGGCAAGATCATCGTCGACGTCTCCAACGCACTCGACTTCTCGCAGGGCTTTCCGCCGAAACTCGTTGTCCCCGAGGCGGGCAGCGTCGCCGAGGAAATCCAGCGGGCCTTTCCGGCCACCCGCGTGGTGAAGACGCTCAACACCACCAACAACCAGGTGATGGTCGACCCGGCCCGAATTCCCGGACAGCACACCATCTTCCTCAGCGGTGACGACGCCGATGCCAAGTCGCAGGTGGCGCGGCTGCTGAACTCCTTCGGCTGGGCCGACGAACAGCTGATCGACCTCGGCGCGCTCAACACGGCCCGCAGCACCGAGCCGGTCGTCCTGCTGTGGGTCAGCCTGTTCCAGGCCCTCGGCACGGAGGACGTGACGATCGGCGTGTTCAGCGCCTAGCTGTCCGGGTTCTTCCTTCGGCGTTCGGCGCGGTCGCGGAGGTAGTCCTCGTTGACTCGGACCGCCAGGCGTTCCAGGGGGATCTCGGTGCCGTCGGAGGTGCGCAGGTCGACGCGGACCGGTTCGCCGGTTTCCGCGTCTACCCGCAGCAGGGGTGGCGGGCCCGGCTGGAGGTAGGCGTCGCCCCATTGCCAGAGGGCCACGACCGCGGGGAGCAGGTCCCGGCCCATCTGGGTGAGGGCGTATTCGTGCCGGGTGCGCTTGCCTTCCTCCTGGTAGGGGCGTTTTTCCAGGAGGCCGGCGGCGGTGAGTTTGCGGAGTTGGGCCGCAGCGGCGGCGTCGGTGATGCCCACTCGGTGGGCGAAGCCGTCGAAGCGGCGGGTGCCGTAGTAGGCCTCGCGCAGGATGAGCATCGCGGAGCGGGTGCCGATGAGGTCCATGGCTCTGGCGATCGAACAGCCCGCCGTTTCCCATTTGCTGAGATCGGCCAGGGGTCCTTCCATCACGGCTGCCATGAGAGACATCATAGCCAATCTGACTTGAGTCGATGATAGTTAGGACCTAAGCTGGCTATTGTCAGATAGAGCCAGCTTTGGCGAAAGAGGACTTCCATGCGAGACGCGGTCATCGTCGAAGCGGTACGCACCCCGATCGGGCGGGGCAAGCCGAACGGCGCACTTCACGACGTTCATCCGGTCGATCTGCTGGCCCACAGCCTGCGGGCGGTGGTCGAGCGCAGCGGGATCGATCCGGCGCTCATCGACGATGTGATCGGCGGCATCGTCACCCAGGTCGGGGAGCAGGGATCGAATATGACCCGGCGGGCCGCGCTGGCCGCCGGATATCCGGAATCCGTGCCCGCCACGACAGTGGACCGGCAGTGCGGCAGCAGTCAGCAGGCGATTCACTTTGCCGCACAGGGGGTTATCGCGGGCGCGTACGAGATCGTGGTCGCCGCCGGCGTGGAATCGATGGGGCGAGTTCCCATGGGCGCCAACCTGGTCGGCGCCACCGACCTGTCGGGCATCGCCTTCTCGCAGCGCTATCCCGAGGACCTCGTCCCACAGGGAATCAGCGCCGAACTCATCGCCGCGAAATGGGGTCTGACGCGAACCCAGCTCGACGAATTCGCCCTCGGCAGCCATGAAAAGGCCGCTCGGGCAACCAAAGACGGACTCTTCACCGCGGAACTCGCACCGATCAACGGGCTGACCACGGATGAGGGAATCCGGGTCGGCAGCACCATCGACACCCTCGCGAAACTGAAGCCCGCCTACTACGACCCCGCGATGGCGGCGCGGTTCCCGCAGATCGGCTGGGAGATCACCGCCGCCTCCGCCAGCCAGGTCAGCGACGGGAGTTCCGCCGTTCTGATCATGTCCGGCGAACGCGCCGAGCAGCTCGGCCTGCGGCCGCTGGCTCGCCTGCACAGCTTCTCGGTCGCGGGCGACGACCCGTTGCTGATGCTCACCGCGGTCATTCCGGCCACCGAGAAGGTGCTGCGCCGGGCTGGTCTGGACATCGGCGACATCGACCTGTTCGAGATCAACGAGGCATTCTCGCCGGTTGTGCTGGCGTGGGCGAAAGAGACCGGGGTGGACATGAGCCGGGTCAACGTGCACGGTGGGGCGATCGCGCTCGGGCATCCGCTGGGCGCTTCCGGGGCGCGGTTGATGACCACGCTGGTCCACGCGATGCAGCAGCGTGGAGCGCGCTATGGGTTGCAGACCATGTGCGAAGCGGGTGGCCTGGCCAACGCCACCATCATCGAACGCCTGTGACACCGGACGGCGGCGCTCACCGTGAGCGCCGCCGTTCGTCTCGACCCGCGTAGCGAGATCTACGATCGGTCGGGTGAGCACCGAACTGTTTGTTTATGCGATTCCGTTGCGGACACGGTTTCGGGGGATCACTGTGCGCGAGGGGATGTTGATCCGCGGCGAATTGGGGTGGGGCGAGTTCTGCCCGTTTCCCGAATACGACGATCGCGAAGCGGCCGGGTGGTTGGCGACCGCCGTCGAACAGGTGACAGTGGGGTGGCCGGCCCCGGTGCGTGATCGGATTCCGGTGAATTGCACTGTGCCCGCGGTGGATCCCACCCGAGCCCGCCGAATTGTTCGGGAATCCGGTTGCGCGACCGCGAAAGTGAAAGTGGCGGATCACCCCGACTCACTGGGCGAGGATGTGGCTCGGGTGGCCGCGGTGCGCGAAGCGATCGGGGAATCCGGGGCCGTTCGGATCGACGCGAACGCGGTGTGGGACGTGGAAACCGCCGTCCGGCATATCGGAGAGATCGACAAAGCCGCCGGGGGTTTGGAATACGTAGAACAGCCGTGCCGGACCGTGACGGAATTGGCCGAGGTGCGTCGGCGGGTTTCGGTGCCGATCGCGGCCGACGAGTCGATTCGCCGGGCCGAGGACCCGATGCGGGTGGCGGTGGCCGGCGCCGCTGACGTGGCGGTACTCAAGTGCACGCCGCTGGGTGGAGTCCGGCGGGCATTGGCGGTCGCCGGGGCGGCCGGGCTGCCGACCGTCGTCTCGTCGGCGCTCGAGACCAGCGTCGGCCTGTCGGCGCAGCTGGCGTTGGCGGGCGCGCTGCCCGAGCTCGAATTCGCCTGTGGATTGGGCACTCTCGCACTGTTCGAGGGCGATCTCGTCACTGCGTCGTTGCTGCCGGTCGACGGATGGTTGCCGGTCCCGGCCTCGCCACCGGAGCCCGACCCCACATTGCTGGACAAATACCGTCACCCCGATCCCGACCGTGCCGACTGGTGGCTGCGACGCTACGAGCGAGTCAGCGCCTTGCTCGAGGACCGCTGAGCGAGCAAATCCCTAGCCGAACCGAACACCGCATCCGGCGAAAGTGGCCCGGATCAGCAATGCGGCTTCCGGGCCGATCACACCGTCCACCAATTCGATATAGCGGCTACAGAATTCGGGTCCGTGTGGTGCCTGCGCCGAATCGGGCGCCAGGTGGTGGGCGAGTTCATGCAGGACCACCAGTTCGCGAAGCGCCCATGCGGTGGAGCCGGTGTGCAGCGGGACGGCGAGGACGGCGGTCTCCGGCTCGTAGTGAGCGGCCGCGGCACCACCCCGGGCCCGGACCCTGATCGATACTGTGGCTCGCTCCCAGTGTGCGCGAACCCAATTCAGCGCCAGCACCTTGTCTGCGTAGCTCTGTACCGACTCCACCGAGGCGAAGCGTCGCTCCACCGGCAACGTCAGTTGCGAGCCGTAGACCTCGACCGTCCGGTGGCCGAACTCGTCGGCACGATCGAATACCCCACGCACCAACTGCTCACCGTCATAGACCTTGGCACGCTGGCTGTCGCGCTGCGGCCGTGGCGAACTACCCGGCACCACAGCCCTGCCCGCCGCTCCCCACCGGGAACGCACCGCCGAGCGGGCCGCCGACGGTCCGGCGGAATGCCGATAGCTCGGTCGATCTCATCGGCCCGACAGCTTTCCGCGTGCGGCAGGCAGTTCCGGTGAGGTGCCGAGGCGGGCGGTACGGCCCGCTCGGTCGCCCGCGCGACGAGCCGCGGCGGAGTGCCCGGTGGAGGTCTGCGGCCCACGCCAGGTTCCGCGCGCCTCGGAGGTGGCCGTGTAGAAGTCCGTGAGGGCTACTTCTTTGTCCCGCAATGCCAGGGCGGTCCCCGTCGATTCGACCACCGACTCCTCGGCGACGACTTCGGCTTTCACCTCGGCCAACCGCGCACCGATGCGGGCGGCGAAGGCCATCTGGAAGTTGAGCCGCGCGGTGACTCCCGCGACCGGCGCCTCCACCTTGCGGCGGACAGAACGGCCGAGACGCTTCTCGGTGACGACCTTGACCACTGTCGCCTCGCGGTAGGCGCCGGATTTGATGTAGTGGTCCGACGCGCGGACCATCTGGATGAGCAGACTCGCGTAGAGCGCTTCGCAGGTGTCGATGTCGGCGGCGAAGCCGTAGGCGTAGACCTGGGCGGAAGTACGGGCGACATCGCAGCGAACGTCGTTGGCCGTAGCGATCGCCACGAACAGCTGGACGTAGGTGCGCAGACCTTTTCGGCCCGGTTCGCCGATCGGGATGATCCGCTGCACCGGCGCCGACCTGCGCTCGCGCGAGGCCACATGTGAGCGCGCCACCGCGAGATCGATCGAGGATTTCGTCGCCAGTCTCTGGGCCGCGGCGAGGAATGCCTCGGCCTCGTGCGCGTTGTCGGTGGACTCGGCCTTGCGCAGCAAACCGCCGATGCGGGTGAGCATCCGATCGGGCGTAGCGGCCGGCGAGGGACTTGTCACAAGCAATGACCCTAAGCCACCACACTGACAGAAAAACTGTGCAAGTCTGTGCCCGTTCTCGGCAGCCTCGATCCGGACCGACCGAAGGGTGCGACGACGGAGTGCCCGTAGGAAGGGAAGATCGAGGCCTCCCAGGCCGAGAACACGCGGCGCCCGCGCCGCCGAGAATCCTGTATGTTGCCTGTTGCACCGCACGGTGTGCTGCTGCTCACGTCTTGACCCTGGAGTGTCTGCGATGGCCTTGAAGTTTGTCCCCAGAGCGACGATGGCTGCTGCCTCGATCGCGTTGCTCACCGCGACGTTCGCCAGCGGTTGTTCCAGTGACGACGGGGGCAACGCACTCGACCAGAACCTGACGGGCCGCGGCCCGATCACCTACGTCGAGGGCAAGGACACCACCGAAACCGGTGTGGTCAAGCAGCTCATCGACCGCTGGAACGCCGCGCACCCGAACGAGCAGGTGACGTTCAAGGAGCAGTCGGCCGACGGCACCCAGCAGCACGACGACCTAGCCGAGCACTTCCGCGCCAAGCAGGACGGCTACGACGTGGTCGCCCTCGACGTGCCGAACACCGCCGAATTCGCGGCCAAGGGCTGGATCCAGCCGCTCGAGGACAGCTTCGCGATCGATACCGCGCCGCTGCTCGCGCCGACCGTGGCCAGCGCCACCTACAACGGCAAGCTGTACGCGGCGCCGAAGAACACCAACGGCGGTCTGCTGTACTACCGCAAGGACCTGGTGCCCAACCCGCCCAAGACCTGGACCGAGATGCTCGGCCAGTGCCAGGTGGCCCGCGACAACAACATCGGCTGCTACGCCGGTCAGCTCGCCCCCTACGAGGGCCTGACCGTGAACACCTCCGAGGTCATCAACGCCTTCGGCGGCAGCTTCGTCGGCGCCGACGGCAAGACCCCCACCGTGAACAGCCCGGAGTCGAAGGCGGGCCTGAAGGTCCTCGTCGACGCCTACAAGAACGGTGACATCCCCAAGGAAGCCATCACCTTCAAGGAAGGCGAGAGCGCCAGCGCGTTCGAGT
>NZ_JBHWZY010000250.1:0-8275 GCF_042727815.1 Nocardia sp. NPDC060220 | reverse complement strand
ATCCTCGAGCCACTGCCAATCGAATCGGCCGTTGAAAATCGATGCCAGATCGGGCATCCACTTCGTGGTGGTGATCGCCAGGAGCCAAGCCGGGGTGAACAACGGGTTCACTGCACCGCCGGGCAGAGCGTACGAGCGGAGTATGTCGCTGGCGCCGACGAGGGGGAAGATCGCCTTCAGCGCGGCCGGATTCTGCTGGGCGACCTGGAGTTGGACGATGCCCGAGTGCGAGATACCACTCATCCCGACATTGCCATCCGACCACGGCTGATTCGCGGCCCAGTCGATCATCTCAGCGGTGTCCTGCGTCTCCTGCTCGCTGAACATGTCCCACGAACCCTGGGAAAACCCGGTACCGCGGATATCGGCCACCACATAGGTGTAGCCACTCTTGATCAACTTGTCATCGGCCGAGAACAGTCGCGCTGCCCCACCGGAGCTGACGCCGATCAGCTCACCGATCCCCGAGAACGGCGTTCCGGTCAGGTTTAACAGATCGAACCGATTCATCACATCGGTGAACAAGTCGAACAGCACGGGGATCGACAGGGCCGAGGTGGCCAGCATCGACGCCAATTTCGTGTAGGGCGTCATGTTGACGATCGTCGGTGTCGGCGTCTCCACGATGCGTCCCGCAGCGTCCATCGGACGGTAGACATTCGCTTTGATCACTGTTCCGTCACTCATCGTGATCGGTACATCCCAGTCGATATGAATGCCCGGATACAGCGGTGGTGAATCCGCGGTAGCGGTCCACGCCGCGCCTCGCGCGCCGCCATCCGGCTGCGCTTGCACAGCGGGAACCGCCAACCCCGACGCGGCGATCGCCGTCACGGACACCACCGCCCCCGCCAACCATCTCCTGGAGAACAACCTCATCGATCCCGACCAGCCCTTCGTTGGACATCAGCTCAAGATAGAAACACGGATGTCTCTATCAGTTAGGTACAGTAATGTACCTAACATTTGAGGGCAAGAAGTGATCCACAACACTGCGCGGTTCATCCGTCACGGGTGAAGTCGGAGCGATGGGTCGGATCTAGGGTCGCGGGGGTCTGGACCAACGCCTTCGAGTCGAGGAGAGCCGATGCCCTTGCAGCCGATTTCCGATCTGCCCGTCGCGACGATCGGGTTCAGGGCCAGCGGGACGGTGACCGCTGACGACTATGCGAAGGTGCTCGATCCGGCGATCAGGACGGCCGTCGAGCGGGAGGAGCCGGTCAACCTGGTGTACGTCCTGGGCGAGGACTTCGACGGGTATTCGCTGGGGGCGATGGCGAAGGATCTCGAGTTGGTGAAGGTGCCGCGGGACGCGTGGGGGCGGATCGCGTTGGTCACCGATCATCGAATGTTGGGCGAGGCTGTGCATCTGTTCGGGTTTCTGATTCCGGCGCAGGTGCGGGTGTTCGCGCTGGCCGACGAGAGCGATGCGCTCGCCTGGGTGCAGTAATCGGCGCTGTGTCCGGACGGGGGCCGAGGCCGTTCTGCTCCGAAACCTGTTCCGTTTCAGGCCGGTTGGAGGCCGCCGCCGTGGTAGCGAGTGGCGGCGTTCCAGAGGAAGAAGCTGTCGATGCCCGCGTCTCGGGTGGCGTCGATCTGGGCGCGGAGTTCGGCGTCGCCGTAGGTGACGCCGAGGCTGAAGTCCTGGAGCCACGGGGCCACTTTCGCGCCGGTGCCCGCCGTGGCCGCCGTGAAGTCTTGCAGTGAGCGGAAGATGATGTCGTAGGGCTGGGCGTTGGGGTTCGCGACGCCGTATTCGCCGGGGCCCCAATGCGACGGGTAGATCATGGGCGCCACGAAGTCGACGCTGCGGGCGATGAGCGGGATGTCCTGGGCGATCTCGTCCGGGCGGGTGGAGGCGATTCCGTAGACCGCGGCGCTCAGGTGCGCGCCCGCGAGGTGCACGGGGTAGCGGCTCTCGGCGAGGAAGCCCGCGACCGCGGCGGCGGGGGTGTCGGTGAGGCCGGTGAAACGCATGCTGTTCAGGCTGCCGTCGGGGCGGCGGACGTAGTCGTACATGATGCCGTCGAAGCCGAGTCGCGCTGCCTCGACCGCGAGATCGATGTTGTATCCACGCACGTCGGGGTTGGCGAAATTGGTGAAGGCGATCGGGCCGTAGTGGCTGGAATAGGGTTGCCCGGAAGGATTCTGGACAACCCAGTCGGGTCGGCCGTTGTGCCAGGCCCAGCCCGCGAGAGTCGGATCGCGGAATGCGACGATGCGCCCGACCACCCGCAGGCCCATATCGTGCAACTGCCGCAGAGCTGCCGGGGCATCGTAGATCGCCGCGGCGGCACCGGATTCGAGGGCGAGCGGCACCTGGGAGGCGTAGCCGATCACGCCGTCCTCGTCCTTGATATCGAGCTGCACGGTATCGATACGGCCCTCACGGGCAAGATCGAGAACAGCTTCGCGCAGTCCCTCGTGCGACCAGGCGTGCGCGGTGACGTGCACCGCGCGCATCCTCGGTAGCGTGCTCGACGTGACCGCGGTGCTGCTGGTCTGATTGCCGTCGGCGTCCGTCGCGACGACCTCGAAGGCGGGGGCCCATCGCACCGAGAGTTCGAATGTCCCGTCCGCGGCGGGGACCACCGAATCGGGGCCGATGGACACGCGAGCCGCGTCGATCGCGGTGCCGCGCACCACGACCGGCGCGCGATAGGAGCTCACCGGATCGGTCGGTGTCATCCGCAGCGTCGGCGGCACGGTGTCGGCGACAGGCGACTCCGCGGATCTACTCAGCGCGAATCCGGCTACCAGGGAGACCACCAGCGACGCGAGGGCGACACCGATAACGGGAGCCATCCATCGCCGTCGATCGGCCGATCGGAGCTGCCATTCCACCGTCAACACCGCCTTTCAAAACCATTGACACGCCAACTATTTCGCAGTTCCGACGCGGCGTACTCGGTATCGATAGATCGACTGTAATCCGTCGCCGCGGCGTAATATCGCATTGATGATGGGCGGTTCGAACACAATGTTTCGGCTCGTGTCGGCGGCAGCGCTGGCGGCCGCACTCACAGCCTGTACCGCAGTGAACAATGCCGCGGTTCCGGCGCACACGACGGTGCCGGTGACGACGGCGAAACCGGCACCGCCGAATCCCGCCGAGATCGCCGCCAACGAACTGGGATTCGTCCCGATCCTGATGTATCACCAGATCACCCCGAATCCGGCCGGCGAATACGACCAGACCCCGGCGGAATTCCGGGACGAACTCGAACGGCTGTACCGCGAGAACTACCGCCCGGTCACCGCCGCGCGATACATCTCCGGCGACCTCGACCTGCCCGCCGGTACCCACCCGGTGGTACTCACCTTCGACGATTCCACCGGCAGCCAACTCGGCTTCACCGACACCGGCGCGGTGGCACCGGACAGTGCCGCGGGCATTCTCGCCGAGTTCGGGGCCCGCTACCCCGACTTCCGCCCGGCGGCCACCTTCTACGTGAACAACGAGCCCTTCGGCGCAGACCCGCGCGCGCTGCCGTGGCTGGTCGCGAACGGCCACGAAATAGGCGCGCACACAGCCGATCACGCCAACCTCGCGAGCCTGGACGCCGACGGCGTGCAACGCGAACTGGTGCAGAACGTGCGCGCGGTGACCACGGCGGCGCCCGGAGCGGCCGTGCGCACCATGGCGCTACCGCTCGGCATCCATCCCCGCGACCACGCACTGGCCACGGCAGGCCACTGGGACGGCACCTCCTACCGCTTCGACGCCGTGATGCTGGTGGGCTCCAACCCCGCCCCCGCCCCCTACGGCGCGGTCGACCCCGGCGGGGTGCCGCGCATCCGATCGGGCCGGGGTGCGGTCCCGTTCGATTCGGCCTATTGGCTGGACTGGCTCGCCGCGAACCCGGACCAGCGCTATACCGCCGACGGCGATCCGGCGCGCATCTCCTTCACCCGGCAGCGCGCGACGGAACTCGACGCGCGCTGGCTGGACCGAGCCAACCCGTACTGAGGCGATTCAGACGTACCTCGTCCGTGCGCGGCGGAAGAAGCCCGCGGGTACTCAGGCGTCCGGGGTGAAGGCGAAGATCTCACCGAGGCGGGTGGCGACGACGACTTCACCTTCCGGACCGATGGAGGTGCCCGTGGTGGTGCCGGTGGCGGCCGGCAGGGGGTCGGAGTCGATGGTGTTGCCGGTGGTGGTGTCGAAGGTGATGAGACTCAGGCCCGCGCCGATGGCGGCGACGGTGTAGCCGATATCGCCCGCGGTGTGTGCCGGGGTGCCACGAAGGGCGAGATCCTTGCGTTCCCAGACGATCTCGGCCCTGTCGTCCTTGTCGCGCAGCGCGGTCAGGTAACCGTCGTCGCCCGCCGGGATGATCAGGTCGCCCGCCACGGAAATGCCGCCCTGCGGCGCCCACGGCAACGGCTGGGTCCAGCGGGTGGCGCCGTCGGTGGCGTTCAGGGCGATCAGGCGCTTGCTGTTGTCGCCGATGTAGACGGTGTCGCCGTCGGCGGAGAGGGAGGGGCTGGTCGCGCTGCCGCCGGTGAGTACCTCGGCGCTCCACTCCTGGGTCACGGCGCCGTCGGCGTAGCGCATCGCGCGCAGAGCGGCGGCCTGCTTGCCCGGCTCCCAGACGGTGACGAAGAAGCGGCCGGTCGACGGGTCGACGGCGGTGGTGTTGGCGACGGCACAGCGGGGACCACCCGTCTGGCAGTCGTCGAGCCCGTCGCCGGACGCGGGACGGGTGAGACCGGGGTACTTCAGGAAGTCGGGTTCACCGAGCAGCTGCAGGGTCGGCACCACCCGACCGCCGGTCTGCCGGCTCAGCACGTCGACCTGACCGGACTGCGTCACCGTCAGCACGTTGCCGTCGCCGGTGAACTGGATCGCCACCGGCACGCCCGCCACCGGGGTGCGCCACCGCGGCTGCCCGAGGTAGTTGAACGAATTCACCGCGCCGTCGTCACCGACGTACACATTGCTGACTCCGTCGAGCACGGTCGGCGCTTCGATCGTCGACGGGCCGAGCGGGTTGCAGAAGCGTTTGCGGCCGGTGAGCATCTGAAAGGAGAAGATCGCACAGTTGCCGGTGCTCGTGGTGACGAACATCTGGCCCTCGGCGCCGATCGTCAACGGCTGGGCGATCGGGCCGCCCACCGGACGTGACCAGCTCAGCGACATCGAGTCCGCACCCCGCACCGGGCTGCCGCTCGCGTTGCTGCCATCGTGATGCGTTGCGGGCCAGCCTTTTCCGGCGCCGACCGTGATGTCGTCCACATCCGTGCCGCACCCGGCCAGCGCCACCACACCGGCGGCAGCGAGCGAGGCAACGACGCGAGTCCGAGTTCGCACTGCTGATCTCCCTGTGTATTGACGTCCTCCCGCGGATGGCACCGGGGATTCCAACCGCTTTCAAGCGGCAGTTGGAGCGGTAGTCCCTCGCGGGATGTCCGCCTTGGATTCCTGCTTCATAGACCGACTAGCGCTGAGGTCTCCACAAGCTGTGACCGCACGCCCTGCGGCCAGAATATTTCGTGCGGCATTCACATCCGCGTTCAGGGTGTGACCGCAATGGGCACACCGGAACAGCGCTTGGCTCTTGCGCGATTCCGGATCCACTACTCCACATGCCGAACACATTTGCGACGTGAAAGCTGCAGGTACCACCACGATCCGTGTACCCGTGTATCGAGCTTGGCCGGCCAGCGCAAGCTGCAACCGACGCCACCCTTTCGCAAGGATCGCCCTGTTCAGACCAGCCTTCTGCCGCACATTCACACCCGGAACTACCGCCGTGCCTCGCGCACTGCGGGTCATGTTCGTGATTTTCAAGTCCTCCACTGCCACCAGCGAATTCGCTGTCGCGAGTCGATGCGCAGTCTGTTCACAGAAGTCGGTACGGCGATCCCGCTCCCGCGCACGGATACTACGCATCCGTGACAGGGTCTTGCTCCGGTTGGCGGAACCCTTCTTTTGCCGCGCCAACTGCTGCTGTAACCGCCGGTAGCGTTTCGTTTCCCCAGCTGTGGCGAATACCCGGTCGACCATGACGCCGTCAGAACACGCCACGGCGACCTTCACGCCACGATCCACGCCCACTGCGGAATCAGGTGCAGAATGCTGCTGTGGGGTCACCAGTCCATCCTCAACGATGAACGACACCATCCATCTGCCACCATCCCGCGACACCGTCGCATTACGGACCTTTCCACCTACTGCCCGTGACATCCGGAACCGCACCCACCCGAGTTTGGGCAGCTTCACCCGACCCCACCGCTTGTTCAGCCGTTCGACGACCATCTTGCCGCCCTCCGGGAACCGGAACGATGGAACCCACCGTCGCGCCGAACGAAACCGCACTTTCCATGTCCCGTGCTCGCGACACGCCTTATCCAGATCCATCAGGGTCTGCTGCAAGCAATGCCCCGGCGCGGCTTTCAACCACGTGTGGTCGACCTTCGCCGACGCGAGCTCGCCCGCTTGCCGGTGGTAGTCGATCCAACCATCGCGGCGCCGGTAATCGCGCCGCTGCTCCAAACCGGTATTCCACACAGCCCGGCACACCGCAGCGAACCGCTCAGCGCAAACTTGCTGCTCAGCAGTGAGTTCGAGGCGGTACCGTCGACCGGTCAACATGCCGTCGATACACCGTTGCTGCAGCTCGACATCCGAACGCCCTATCTGCTCGCGCCGTTGATCGGGGTATGGCACGGTAAGTGTGCCCTGCGAAAGTACTCTGTGTACCCGAGGACCGAATCCCCGGGGCAGGCCCGGTGCGATCATGACGGGAGAGTAGTTCGTGACGAGCATGTGGGGCGCGCCGCTGAGCGCGCGCTGGCGTGGATCACGCCGCCGCGATCCGCAGCAGGCCCGATTTCTGACCAGGGATTCGCTGCGCTGGGTGCTCGCCAACCGCGCCTACACCCCCTGGTACCTGGTGCGTTACTACCGGCTGGCCAAGTTCCGCCTGGCCAACCCGCATATCGTGCTGCGCGGAATGGTGTTCCTCGGCCGCAATGTGGAAATCCACGCGACCCCGGAACTCGCGCGCATGGAGATCGGCCGCTGGGTGCACATCGGCGACGGCAACGCCCTGCGCTGCCACGAGGGCTCGCTGCGGATCGGCGACAAGGTGGTGTTCGGCAAGGACAACGTCGTCAACACCTACCTCGACATCGAGATCGGTGAGTCGACCTTGGTCGCCGACTGGTGCTACATCTGCGACTTCGACCACCGCATGGACGACATCAACATGCCCATCAAGGATCAGGGCATCGTGAAGAGTCCCGTGCGGATCGGCCCCGACACCTGGATCGCGGCGAAGGTGACCGTCCTGCGTGACACCCGGGTCGGCCGCGGTTGCGTGCTGGGCGCGCACGCGGTGGTGCGTGGCGATGTCCCCGACTACAGCATCGCGGTCGGCGCTCCCGCCAAGGTCGTGAAGAACCGCAAGGTCGCCTGGGATGCCAGTGCCGAGGAGCGCGAGGTCTACATGGCGGCGCTGGCCGACATCGAACGCAAGAAGAACGCCGCCGCTCAGTCCTGACTCCCGGGTGCTTCGCTGACACGGCCACCGGATGCGATGGTTTCTGTCGGTGAGGGTCGGTACGGTCAGCGACGTGGAGAGCTATGCGGCGCTGCTGCGGGGGATCATGCCGACCAACCCGAACATGCGCAACGAGAAGTTGCGCGGGGTGTTCGAGGGGCTCGGCTTCGAGAAGGTCGCGTCGGTACTCACGAGCGGCAATGTCGTCTTCCGCACCGCGGACGACCCCGCCGACCTGGAAGATCGCATCCAGCAGGCACTCAACGCCGAACTCGGCATCCCGGGCGGCACCATCATCCGCAGCCGTCCCGAACTGCGCGCGCTCCTCGACCGCGACCCCTTCGAAGGTCTCCCCCACGAACGCGGCTCCTATCTCACCGTCACCTTCTTCAAGACGAAGATGCGCGAAGCCGACACCAAGACCTTCGACGACGACCCCCTCACCCGCGTCATCGGCTACGACCGCAAGGCCCGCGCCTTCCTCACCGTCATCGACAACAGCACCGGCGCGACCCCTGACTTCATGGCCCGCCTGGAGAAGATCTACGGCAAGGACATCACCACCCGCACCTGGCTCACGGTGCAGCGCGTGGTGAAGAAGATGGAAGCCTGACCTGTGACCAGGTGCGGCCGGCCATAGGTGCGTTGTCAGCGGGTGGGAGCGACCGCTCGGCAGAGGAAGACGACACCGGCGCGGCCGATGCGGGTGATCACCAGGGTGTACGGCGTCGAGCCTCGCTGTTTGAGCTTCTTGCGAAGTCCATCGG
>NZ_JBHWZY010000249.1:0-8319 GCF_042727815.1 Nocardia sp. NPDC060220 | reverse complement strand
GGACCTGCTCCGACGGTAGTGGGCGCACCGGCAATGCCATCGGATTCCTTGTTCCGTGACGCCACCACGTACGCGACAAGTCGATCTGCGCCGACCCCGGACACCACGGCCGCCGCGGCCTGCGCCACCCCGGGCTGCCGCTGCAGCGCGGCTTCCACTTCACCGAGTTCGATGCGCTGGCCGTTGAGCTTCACCTGCAGGTCGGCACGCCCGAGGTATTCCAGTGCCGGAGTGTCGCTTCCCCGCAGGCGAACGAGGTCGCCGGTGCGATACATCCGAGCGCCGGACGCACCGAACGGGTCCGGGACGAACCGCTCCGCGGTGAGCTCGGCGGCCCCGATGTACCCGTGTGCGAGTTGCGCGCCACCGACATACAGCTCACCGGTCACCCCCGGCGGCACCGGACGCATCCTGGCATCGAGCACGTAGAGCCCCGTATTCCACACCGGCGCACCGATCGGCACCGTGACGACGTCGTCATCGGTCACCCGGTGCGCACTCACCTGCACCGTGGTCTCGGTCGGCCCGTAGAGGTTCACCACCTGCGCGCCGGTCAGTGCGCGCACCTGCTGTGCCAGCCCGGCGGGCAACGCCTCGCCACCGGCGAACACCCGCCGTAGCGGCGTACTCACGACACTGTTGCCCGCAGCGGCCGCCTCCCGCACGTGCGCCACGTAGGCCGCGAGCAGTGTCGGGGCGAATTGCACTGTGTCGATGTGGTGTTCGGTGATCAGCGCGGCCAGGTAGGCCGGGTCCCCGTGCCCACCGGGCCGGGCGATGACCGTGCGGGCGCCCACCCGCAGCGGCAGCAACAGCTCCCAGATCGAGGCGTCGAAGGTGATCGGCGTCTTGTGTAGCACCCTGTCACCGGCGGCGAAGCCGAACTGCTGTGCCAGCCAGTCGAGTTGGTGGACGATCGCGCGATGCGGCACACCGACGCCCTTGGGCAGACCGGTCGACCCGGACGTGAAGATCACGTACGCGGTGTGCTCCGGGAGCAACGGCGCCACCCGTTCGGCGTCGGCGATCGGCGCTACCGGCAAGCCCGCGAGATCGACGGTGTCCAGCGTGATCACCTCGTGCCCGCGCAGCGGGAGGTCCATAGCATCGCCGCTGGTGGTGAGCACGCAGACCGGTTGCGCGATCCGCAGGATGCGGGTGATCCGCTCCGCCGGATGATCCGGATCGATCGGCACGTAGGTGCCACCCGCCGCCAGCACCGCGTACACGCCGACCAGCAACTCGGCCGAGCGCCGAACTCCCACCGCCACCGCGTGATCCGGCCCGACACCGTGGTCGATCAGATGGCGGGCGAGCCGGTTCACCCGCGCCGCGAATTCGGCGTAGGTGAGAACGAGGTCACCGTCGACGAGCGCGACGGCGTCCGGTGTCGCCGCGGCTCGGCGATCGAACGCTGTCGGCAGAACGCCGACCGCGCCGACGTGAGCGATGTCGCCCGGCAGCGACCTCGCATCCTCGGTCGCCGCGACCGGCCACGCATCGTCGGCCGGATGCGCGGTGTCACACCAATTCTCGAGCATCTGACGGTCGCCGTCGGTGAGCAGGTCGATATCACCGACCGCACCTTCCGGGTTCGCCGTGACCGCGTCGAGGATCCGCACGTACCCGTCCGCGATGCGGGCGACCGTCTCGGCGTCGAACAGATCGGTGGCGTAGGTCACGCTCACCGCGCAACCACCGTCGGCGGTGCCGGTGAGGACCAGATCCAGGTCGAACTTGGCGATGGCGGCGTCGGCGTCCAGTCCGGTCACGGTGAGGCCGGGCAGGACCACCTCGACCGGGCCTGCGGCCAGGTTCTGGAAGGCCAGCATCACCTGGAACAGCGGGCTGTGCGCGGTCGAGCGGGTCGGGTCGAGCACGTCGACCAGCCGTTCGAACGGCACCTGCGCGTTCTCGAAGGCATCCAGATCCACCCGCCTGGTCTCGCGCAGCAGCGAACTGAACGACGCTGCGGGGTCGACACCGGTGCGCAGCACCAGCGTGTTGACGAACATGCCGACGAGATCGTCGAGGGCCTGCTCACCGCGACCCGCCACCGGGGTGCCGATCGCGATGTCGCCGGCGCCACCGAGTCGCGCGAGCAACGCGGCCAGCGCGGCATGGGCAACCATGAACTCGCTCACGTCGGCGCGACGCGCCAACCGCGCCACCCGCTGCCATACCGTCGGCGGCACAACAGTGTCAACGCTCGCACCACGATGCGACGCGACAGCAGGCCGCGGCCGGTCGGCGGGCAATTCGAGCAACCCGGGCAGTCCGGCCAGCTCGGTGCGCCAGAACCGCAGCTGCCGTGCGGCGACCGACTCGGCGTCGTCCTCGCTGCCCAGCACCGCACGCTGCCACAGCGTGTAGTCGGCGTACTGCACCGGCAGCGGCGCCCACCCGGGTTCTGTCCCCGCGCGACGGGCGAGGTAGGCGGCGGTGGTGTCACGCAGCAGCGGCCCGGCGGAGAACCCGTCGGCGCTGATGTGGTGGATCACCACGACCAGCACGACTTCGTCCGCCGCGCAGCGCAATACGCGCACCCGCACCGGCGGCGCGACGGTGACATCGAATCCGCGCCCGATCTCGGCCGCGACGATCGCCGGTACCGCGATAGGGTCCACGGTCTCCACCACCGGCGTCGGCACGAACTCCCACACCGCCTGGTGCCCGATCCCGTCGACGGCAGGGTAGGCCGTGCGCAGCACCTCGTGCCGGTCGAGCACGTCGGTGACCGCGGCGGCCAGCGCGCCGGCATCGACATCACCGGTGAGCCGCACCGCGATCGGGATGTTGTACGCGGCGGACTCGGGATCGAGGCGGTTGAGCAGCCACATGCGCTGCTGGGCCGCGGACAGCGGTATCCGGGCCGGTCGTTCGCCGGATGTCAACGCGATCCCCGCGCCGCTGCCGGCCGTGGTCGCGAGCGCGGCGGCCAGGTCGGCCACGGTGGTCGCTTCGAACAGGGCCCGCACGGGCACCCGCGTCGACAATGTCGCGCCGAGGCGGGCGGCGACCCTGGTCGCGATGAGTGAGTTGCCGCCGAGTTCGAAGAAGTCGTCGTCGAGACCGACCCGCTCGCGCCCGAGCACCTCACCGAACACCTCGGCCACCGCCCGCTGCGCCGTGCTGACCGGCGCCCGGAACGGCCTGGCCACGAATTCCGGTGCGGGCAGCGCCTTGCGGTCGAGCTTGCCGGAGGTGTTGAGCGGGAACGCGTCGAGCACCACGATCACCGACGGCACCATGTAGGACGGCAGCACCGCGCTGAGGCCCGACCGCAGGGCGGCCGGATCCAGCGCGATGCCCGGCCTCGGCACGACATAGCCGACGAGCTGGTCACCGGTCGCACTCGCCGCGACCACCGCCGCGGCCTGACCGACCCCGGCCGATCCGCCGAGCGCGGCCTCGATCTCACCGAGTTCGATGCGCTGACCACGGAACTTCACCTGGAAGTCGATGCGCGCCAGATAGACCAGTACGCCGTCGCGAGTCCACTTCACCAGGTCTCCGGTGCGATACATTCTCGCGCCCCGGCGATGCCGGTCGCGGCCGTCACCGACGGAATACGCGGTGTCGAGACCCGCGTCCGCGACGGTGCTTGCCGCGCCGGACTGGATGTCCGCCCCGGCGAACGGGTCCGCGACGAATCTGTCGGCGGTGAGCGCGGTGCGGCCGAGGTACCCGCGAGCGAGCTGGTCACCCGCCAGGTACAGCTCGCCGGCCACTCCCGGTGCGACCGGGCGCAGCCGTTCGTCTAGCACGTACACACGCGAATTCCATTCGGGCACACCGATGGGCACCGTCTGCCCGGTCGCACCGTCGGCGGGCCACGCCGTCACCGACACGGCGGCCTCGGTCGGCCCGTACAGGTTGTGCACCGCCGCAGCCGATTTCGCCCGCAGCGCGCCGACTGTCTCCGGAGTGAGCGCTTCACCGATCGCGAGCACCAGCCGCAGACCGGCCAGGTGCTCGGCGTCGGCGTGCGCGGCGAACACTGCCAGCATCGACGGCACGAAGTCGACGACGGTGACCTGCCGCGCTGCCACCAGTTCGGCGAGGTACAGCGGGTCGCGATGCCCGTCCGGGGTGGCGAGCACCAGCGTCGCGCCCGCTGCGAGCGGTGCGAAGAAGCCCCAGACCGACAAGTCGAACCCGGCCGCGGACTTCTGCAGGTACACATCGTCACCGTCGATCGCGTACTGATCGATCAGCCAGGCGATCTGGTTGCGAATGCCGGCATGACTCATGGCCACGCCCTTGGGTTCGCCGGTCGAGCCGGAGGTGAACAGCACGTAGGCGAGGTTCGAATCCCGCAGGGGGGCGCGGAGTTCGGACTCCACGACCGGATGACCCGGGTAACGGGCAGTGTCGACGTCATCGAGCACGACAACCCCGGTCGGCCCCGCGGTCCGCGAACCACCTGGCGCGGTCTCGCCGCCCTCGACTCCCGGGATCGGCGATCCGCGATCACTGCCGATCACCCGGAACGGCGAGTCGGACGAACCGTCAGCCGGTGCCGGCTTGTCGAATGCGTCTGCGGCGGTGGTGAGGACGAGGTGTGGCCGCGCGGTGTCGAGGATCTGGGTGATCCGGTCGGCCGGGTGATCCGGATCGATCGGCACGTACGCGCCGCCCGCGGTGAGGACCGCGTACAAGGCGACGACGAGTTCGGTGGAGCGCCGGATGGCGAGCCCCACCAAGGCGTCGGGGCCGACACCTTCCTCGATCAGGTACCGGGCCAGGCGGTTGACCCGGGTGTCGAATTCGGCGTAGGTCAGGGCCGTGTCCTCGAACACGAGCGCTGTCGCGTCCGGGGTAGCCCGAACCTGCGCACGGAACGGGGTGAGTAGCGTGGCGGCGCCGTCGATCTCGTGGGTGGTGGCATTCCACTCGGTGAGGATGCGCGTGCGCTCGACCGGTTCGAGCACCTCGACCGAATCCAGCGGTGTACCCGGCGATGCCGCGACAGCGGTGAGCAGGCGTTCCAGCCGTCCGGCGATCGCCACCGCGGTCTCGGTGTCGAACACGTCGTGGGCGTAGGTGAGGACGCCGGTGACGCCCGCGGCCGCACCGTCGACCGCGTACTCGTCGCTGACGATGAGGTGCAGATCGAACTGCGACAGCTCGTTCTCGGTGTCCAGCCCCGACACGGTGATCCCGGGCAGGGCCAGCTCGGCACGCTCGAAGTTCTGGAACGAGAAGCCGACCTGGAACAGCGGATGCCGGGCGGTGGAGCGGGCCGGATCGAGCACCTCGACGAGGCGTTCGAACGGCACCTCGGCGTGGGCGTACACGGCGAGGTCGGTGGCGCGCTGGCGAATCAGCAACTGCTGGAACGACTCTCCCGCCCGCAGCCGGGTTCGGAAGACCAGCGTGTTCACGAACATGCCGATCAGGTCCTCGAGCGCGGCCTCACCGCGCCCGGCGACCGGCGTGCCGACGGTGACGTCCGCGCTGCCCGAGAGGCGACCGAGCAGCGCCGCGAACGCGGTGTGCACGACCATGAACAGCGTTGCGCCGGACTCCCTGGCCAGCGCGCTGAGCCGGGCATGGGTGCCCGCGTCCAGGGTCACCGGCACGGTCCCACCGGCGAGGGTCCGCACCGCCGGGCGCGGGCGGTCCAGCGGCAACGCGAGTTCATCGGGGAGGTCGGCGAGTTCGGCGCGCCAGAAGTCGAGCTGGCGGGCGGCCACCGAGTCGGGATCGGCTTCGTCGCCGAGCAGCGCGCGCTGCCACAGCGCGTAGTCGGCGTACTGCACCGGCAGCGGCGTCCACGACGGGGCCGTACCGTCGCGTCGTGCGAGATAGGCGGTCATCAGGTCGCGCACCAGCGGCGGCATCGACGAACCGTCGGCGCTGATGTGGTGCACGACCATGGCGAGCACCGCCTCGTCGGCGCTGATCCGATACAGCACCACCTGCCACGGCACACCGGCCGTGACATCGAAGGCGGTGGCGGCCAGCGCTGTCACGGCAGCCACGATCTCCGCCGGCGCGAGGTACTGAACCCGCAGAGCCACACCGGCTTCGGCGGCGGACACGATCCGCTGTACCGGACCGTCGGCGGTCTCGGGGTAATAGGTGCGCAGTACTTCGTGCCGGTCGATGAGATCGTCCACCGCGGCGGCGAGCGCGTCGAGATCGAGCGCGCCACCGAGTCGTACCGCGATCGGCACGTTGTAGCCGGCCGAGTCCGGATCGAACCGGTTGAGGAACCACATGCGCTGCTGGGCGGGCGAGAGCGGGATCGAAGCGGGCCGCTCCCCCGCCACCAGCGCCAGCCGCGCCGCGCCGCCCGCGGCGTCGAGCGCGGCAGCCAACGCGGCCACCACGGGCGTCTCGAAGATCCGCGCCACGGGCACCTGCCGGTTCAACGCCGCCCCGAGCCGCGCCGCGACCCGGGTCGCGATCAGCGAGTTGCCGCCCAGATCGAAGAAGTCGTCCTCGGCACCGACCAGTTCGACACCGAGCACCTCGGCGACGACCCCGGCCACCAACTGCTCCGACGGCGTCGCCGGAGCACGGAATTCACCAGCGGCCAGCTCGGGCGCGGGCAGCGCCCGCCGATCGAGCTTGCCCGAGGAATTGACCGGGAACTCCGTGAGAACAACGAACGCGCTCGGCACCATGTAGACCGGAAGTGCCTGCTGTAGAGCGGATTTCACCACGTCGAGGTCCAGCCCGTGGACGCCGAGCAGGTAGGCGGTGAGGTAGTCGCCGGTGCCGTCGTCACGGACGGTGACCACCGCCCGTTCGATGGTGTCGAGGCCGGTGAGAACGGCCTCGATTTCGCCGAGTTCGATGCGCAGGCCGCGCAGTTTCACCTGGAAGTCGGTGCGGCCCAGGTATTCCAGTTCGCCCGAGCGAGTGCGGACCACGAGGTCGCCGGTGCGGTACATGCGGTCGCCGGGGGCCCCGAGGGGGTTGGCGACGAAGCGGTCGGCGGACAGATCCGGGCGGGCGAGGTAGCCGCGGGCGAGTTGGACGCCGGCCAGATACAGCTCACCCGGCGTGCCGACGGGAACGGGACGCAGGCGGGCATCGAGCACGTGCAGGGCGGTGTTGGCGACCGGGGCGCCGATCGGCACCGTGACCGTGTCGGCGTCGGTGACCTCGTGGAAGCTCACGTCGACCGCGGCCTCGGTGGGTCCGTACAGGTTGTGCACGGCGACACCGGGGACCAGCGCCCGCAGGCGCTGGGCAGCGGCGGCGGGCAGCGCCTCACCGGAGGCGAACACCTGCCGCAGCGAGACACAGTCGGCCGCACGCGGCTCGGCGAGGAAGGCCGCCAGCATCGACGGCACGAAGTGCGCGACGCCGACACCCGTGCGGGTGATGACCTCGGCCAGGTAGGCGGGGTCGCGGTGCCCGTCGGGCCGCGCGATCACCAGGGTGGCGCCGATCTGCAAGGGCCAGAACAGTTCCCACACCGACACATCGAAGGTGATCGGCGTCTTGTGCAGCACGGTGCCGGCCGCGTCGAGCCGGTAGGCATCCTGCATCCACACCAGGCGGTTGACGATCGCGGCATGGGTCACCGCGACGCCCTTGGGCTTACCGGTCGAGCCGGACGTGAACAGCACATACGCCAGGTCCACGGCACGCAACGGCCGGATCCGGTCGGCATCGGTCACCGGGTCGACAGCGAACCCGGAAAGATCGAGCGCGCCGGGCTCGACAAGACGAATGCCGCGTTCGGTCCCGGATTCGACCGCATGCGTGCCGGACTCGACCGGCCGGTAGCCGGACTCGACCTGCGCGGCGGTGCGTGCGCCGGTTTCGGGGAAGTCGGCGGCGGCCAGCACACAGACCGGGGCCGCGGTCGCCAGGATGTCGGCGATCCGGTCGGCCGGGTGGTCGGGATCCAGCGGCAGATAGGCGGCGCCCGCGGCCTGGACCGCATAGAGGGCGACCAGGAGATCGATGCCGCGCCGCAGCCCGACACCGACGACCGCGCCGGGACCGACCTGCTCGGCGATCAGCCAACGCGCGAGGCGGGCGACACGAATCGCGAACTCGCCATAGGTGATCCGCTGCCCCTCGAACTCCAGGGCGATCGCGTCGGGGGTACGCGCGGCCTGCGCGGCGAACATCGAGACCAGCGTCGCCTCGGCGTCGAGCGGGGCCACGGTGTCGTTCCACGCCACGAGCTGGGCGGACTCGGCGGCATCCAGCAGATCGATCTCGCCGACCGCGATACTGTCGTCGGCGGCGACCGCGCTCAGCACCCGCACGAACCGCGCACCGAACGCCGCCACCGTGTCGGCGTCGAACAGATCCGTGGCGTAGCGCAGCCACCCGCGCATGCCGGGC